>NZ_JAQDBC010000018.1:0-49505 GCF_027681725.1 Caecibacter sp. AF58-12pH5A
AAGTGCGTAAGTTAGTAAATTGGTTACCGGTAACTTACACACTTCATTTTACACTCCCCATATTTTTTTATATCCATCTGTTCCGCCTCCTTTTACCTCTCTCTTATAGTTTGTATCCATACTTTATCCCTATATTTGTGAACATAGTAACATTTACTTTTTGTTTTTTCAATACATTTTGAAGAAAAAGCATACAGGGTAATAGATTTTCCCTTATTGATATTATATTTTCACGCTACATATTATAAATAATTTCATGTTACTATATTTGTATATCATCAGATCGTTACTTTATTTTCTTATTTTTTAAAGCATATATCCATTATTTATACTATTTTCTTTTTCATAAATATAATAAATTATAATACTTTAATTATATCTCATTAAGGATTACGTGAAGAAGAAATACATTATCCCCCCTGTACGGTTATTTATTCGTTTTCGTTATTTCTCAATAGTGTTTTTTATCCCGCTTACGTAGTGCACGCGTATATATATCAGTTTATTATTGGATGGCAATAGGAGAAGGAGGTTTTTTTATGCACATGAAAACAGCACTCACCGTTGGTGGCGCCTTTACAGCCTATTGTATTGGCGCAGGCTTCGCGTCAGGCCAGGAAACACTCCAATTTTACGGTTCCTGGGGCGGTGTGACGCCTTTTTTGCTCGTTATTTTTACGTTTGTCCTCATGTTTATATTCTGTTTGGGCACGTATCGGACAGGAGCCTTAAAGCACTTTGAAAATCCGAGCGAAGCCTACACGTACTATTGTGGCCGTCATCTGGGTTTCCTCATCGATATTCTCTGCACCCTCTCCATCGCCCTTTGTACGCTCATCATGTTTGCCGGAAGCGGCGCTACGATCAATCAATATTTAGGCGTTCCCGTCTGGATTGGCACGACTCTCATGGGCATCGTCGCTGTCTTCGTCGTCTGCCTGGGCCTCCAGAAGGTCGTAGACATCCTCGGCTGTGCCGGCATCATTATTATCGCCATCATGGCCGTCGTCGGCGTTTACTGTCTGGTAACCAGTCCGGTAGGTATTATGGAAGGACAGCAGCATGTCCTCGAATATGTCCAGGAAGGACGGATCCTGCAGGGCACGTTTATGGGAATCGACAATTGCGTCGTCGCGGTTTTCTCCCTGGTCGGAGCCTATATAACCTTAGGCCTGCTCTTCAACGTTTCCCTCGGCGCCAGCTGCAAAACAAAACAGGACATTTGGGGCAGTGCTTTTTTATCGGCTCTCTTTTTCTGCATTGGCCTCTCCATGGTTCTCTTGACGCTGATCAAAAACCTGGACTACATTGCTGCCATCAAAGCCCAGGTACCGATGCTGGCAGCCATTGAAAATGTACTGCCGATCATGGCCATGCCCTTTACTATTATTATCCTCATTGGCATCTTTACGACCATTACAGGCTATCTCTGGGCCTTCGGCCGCCGTTTTGCTGAAGATAAGACAAAGAAACAGCGCATCATCGTCATCGTCGTAGCCGTACTGGGTATGACCGTTGCCTCTTTTGTTCCTCTGAGCCAGCTCGTCAATACGATTTACCCTCTCGTCGGCATCGGTGGCGACCTGCTCCTCATCGGCATTCTATACCGCATGCTACGCGCAAAGGAATAAGAGCCAATAGCTTGAAAATCTTTTGTATGTATGTATTGCACATGCTTATTTTACGTTTTGTTGACAATCTGACAGTTGACAATTTCGGCATGTACGGCTATAATGAAACACACCAAAAGCATACAGGGCATCGAAGCCCGGATGAACACTACTTCACCTGTTCATCCGGGCTTTTCTGCATACCCGGGTACGCTTTTGTTCACAGACAAAAGAAAATCGGGGCAGCCTGCTGATGCGCTGTCCGGGGGACGAGGGGGTCCTGCCTGCACGGGTATATGCAGGCAGGATTTTTCTTTTGTCGTATTTTTTTACGAGGGGGTAGTTGGCATGAGAAAATTTTTGCCTTTATTTTTCTGTTTTTTATTCACTGCATCCGTTGCCTTAGGGGCGGACGGCACAGACCAGATCAGTGCCGGCGATACGGCATGGGTTCTGATCTCGGCCGCACTGGTCTTCATCATGACGCCGGGTCTGGGCTTCTTTTATGGCGGTATGGTCCGCAGTAAAAATGTCCTGACGACGATCATGCAGAGCTTCTTCATCATCGCCATGATTTCTGTAGAATGGATCATTTTCGGCTATGCCATGACCTTTGGTACAGATATTAACGGCTTTATAGGTAGTCTCGACAAGGTCGGTCTCGCCGGTGTCGGCATGAATATCTTAACAGGCGGCACCATTCCGGAGCTGGCCTTCGTTGCCTTCCAGTGCATGTTTGCCGTCATTACGCCGGCCCTCATTACAGGGGCCTTTGCCGAACGGGTCCGCTTCCGTACGTTCTGTATTTTTATATTCTTCTGGGCTGTCCTCATTTATACTCCCATGGCACACTGGGTCTGGGGCGGCGGTTTCCTGGCTCAGCTGGGGGCTCTCGACTTTGCCGGCGGCCTGGTCATCCATATTCTGTCCGGTGTATCAGGACTGACGCTCTGCCTGCTCATTGGCAAACGCCGGGGCCTGGGGAAATATCCTATCATTCCGCACAACATGCCCATGGTTGTCCTCGGTGCGTCTCTCCTCTGGTTCGGCTGGTTTGGCTTTAACGCCGGCAGTGCCTTAGGTGCCAACGCCCTGGCAGCCAGTGCATTCATTGCCACCCAGGGTGCTGCAGCAGCGGCTACGGTTTCGTGGATTCTCGTCGAATGGATCATTAATGGCAAACCGACAGTTCTCGGCGCCGCCTCCGGCTGCGTTGCCGGCCTCGTTGCCATTACGCCGGCAGCCGGCTTCGTCGCGCCCCTGCCAGCCATTTATATCGGCGCCATTGGCGGTGTCATCTGCTATGCAGCCGTCGCCGTCTGCAAGAACTATTTCGGTTACGACGACGCCTTGGACGCCTTCGGGATCCACGGTATCGGTGGTACGTGGGGTTCTATTGCCACCGGTCTCTGGGCCAGTATAGAAGTCAATCCGGCAGGAGCTAACGGCCTCTTTTACGGGGAAACCCATTTACTCACGGCCCAGCTCATTTCGACAGGCGTTGCCTATGTGCTGGCCATTGCCGGTACCTTCATTCTTTACAAGGTGATCAGCCTCTTTACAACCTTCCGCGTTGATGCTGACGAAGAAATCGTCGGCCTCGATATCAATGAACACGGCGAACGCGGCTATTTACAGCAGACCTTATAGTACAGGCAGGAGGTATTTTCTATGGTAGCAATCAAAAAAGTGGTCATTGTCACGCGGCCCAGCAAGCTCGATAAGCTGAAGGCAGCCCTCAACGCGATTGGCGTCATGGGCATCACGGTCAGCCAGGTCTTTGGCTGCGGTACCCAGAAGGGGCACGTCGAAGTATATCGCGGCAAAGAGTATAATGTTAATCTTCTGCCGCACATCAAGGTAGAAACGGTGATTTGTGAAATACCCGTCGATGACGTCATCGATGTCGCCATGCGAGTCTGCCAGACAGGCGAACCGGGGGACGGAAAAATTTTCGTCTTTAACGTCGAAGATGCCGTCCGGATCCGTACCGGTGACCGGGGGCCCGCTGCCATTATGGACGAACACGAATAATACGCAGGGCCCTGTCTTATATACTATAATATAGAGCTCACACAGAGTCCGCCTAAAAGGCCGTTTCCAGCCTCTACCGAAAAGAGTGGAAACGGCCTTTTTTCTTTCAGCCTGGCTAAAAAAGCCCTTCTATCCGCTCGCACAGCCGGATAAAAGGGCTTTCTATAGGTTTCCTGCAGGCAGCCGTCTTAGCCGTTGACTGCTTCCAGGGCTTTTTTAATTTTTCCTGCTACACCGCTCATTTTATACGCCGGGATCGAGCAGACACCGAGGCGGATACCGCGGGCCAAGGGGGCTGCAAAAATCAGGTCGTCATGCAGCTTTTCACAGGCTGCTGCCGAAACGGTAGTCGGTACAGAAATAAAGAAGCCTGCTTTATAGGGAATAACATTGAGCTCACAGGCCTGGGCTTCTTCCATAAAAATGGCTGCCCGGTCACAAATGGTGCGGAAGAATCCCGTTTCTTCTGCTTCCAGTTCTTTCAGGAGCACCGGGTCACGGCGAATAACCGAAAGGAGCGTCATGGCCGCGCGATTGACGTTCGACCACGAGGTACGGGCAGAATACTTGCCTGCTTCTTCAAATTCACGAATGACATCCTGGCTGGACGAAAGACCTACGAGTGCACCGGCACGCTGGCCATAGAGGGTAAAGGCCTTGGACATGCTATAGGCAAAGAGGACAAAGATGTGTTCCGGCAGGTTGCCAAATTTTTTCATGAACGATCGCACTTCGTTCTTTTCACCGGCATAGGCGATATAGGCAATATCTACCAAAATCGTAATCCGTTTGCCCTTCTTTTCATGAAAGCGGCATACATCGAGTACTTCGTCCCAATCGCGGTCCGAAAGGGCAAAGCCCGTCGGATTGTTGGCCGGCGTATTGAGCATGATCAGGATCGAATCCTGTTCCTGTAAAATAGCGGCCACAGACGAAGAAAAGGATTCAATATTAAAAGACCGGCTTTCATCAAGCATTGCGAAAGTTGCCAGCTGGCGGCCTACTTCGGCACAGAGGTTATCATATACGGCCCAGCGCCAGTCCGTCGTCAAGACCTTGTCGCCTACTTCCGAATAGTTGCTAATGGCAATGTGTACCGCACCGGTACCGCCGGCCGTAGCCACAGCTGCCGTATAGCCTTCCGGGTGCTGATCTTCAAATGTCGCATCAATGACATCGTGCCGATAGGTTTCCAAACCAATAGGCGGCGCATACGTAATGAAGTCGCTCATGGGCAATGAACGATATACCTTTTCTACGACAGGCAGACAGGCCACCTTTTCATCATCGTCGCCATAGCAGCCTACTGTAGCGTTTACGACCTTTTCTTTTCCGTATTGTTCAATTGCAGCCCGTGCCGCTGCTCCGGCGGAAAATACGACATCATTAATCTTTTTGCCTTCCCGGCTCGAAGCTATCATAAAAGTAGACATAGCATAACCCCTTCCCTATAGGACATCATAAATTTCGTATCTATTATAGCACGACAAGGAAAGCTTCACCTATATAATTACAAGAAAAATCTCTTTTTAGCAGGATTTGTCACGAAAAAAGCAGAAAACGCAAAATACTATATACCCGTTTCCCATAAGAGCTTATTATTTCTCTTTTACCTTTATCTTCTCGTCCATGTCCAGCAGCTCTGCCTGGAGGACACCCTTGAGCCCCAGCAGCTGGCTCATGAGCGAGCCGCCATCCAGGTCCTCGCTGACCAGAAGCGTCGCTTCCACTTCGATGTCCGACGCCTCTTCTTCCGAAAGAACGCGAAAGGACTGGAGCGCCAAATGGTGGCCCTGGAAATAGTCGGTCATGCGGCGGAACTGGCCTGTAGAATTGCGCATGACCAGGTGGATATGACACGTATGCTCACTATGACGCCGCATATATTTGTCGAGCCGCACAAACAGGGTAAGAACGATGAATACAAAGAGCGTCGCCGCTGCAGCCGTAAGGAGATAGCCCGCGCCGACGACGAGGCCGACGGCCGCAACGACCCAGATGCTGGCAGCTGTCGTCAGGCCGTGAATACTGCGGCCCTTCTGGTTGGCCAAGATCGTGCCGGCCCCTAAAAAACCGACACCGGAAACGACCTGGGCGGCGATTCGTCCGGGATCGGAATTCGTGTAGCCATACCGGAAGAAATACTCCATAGCAATATTGACAGAAATAATCATGCACAGGCACGAGCCCAGGCAGACGAGAATGTGCGTCCGCAAGCCGGCTGATTTGCTTTGTGCTTCCCGTTCATAGCCGATGAGGCCCCCTAATACGATGGCTATGAGCAGCCGTATAATGCTTTCTTCTGTACTGATCATATCTTTTCTCCCCTTCCGTTCGGCACGTATGTTCTGTACGGTAATTATATCACATTTTGTCTGAAATGGGTATATTTTTGGACACTGACGCGCTATAATCAGGTTGGTATTCCTCTGACGCTATCAGTGGCGGCAAGGTCATGCCTGATCAACATATAGTACTGTCACTACGACCGCAGGTTCAAGAACGGTAAAACGGCCGCATAAGAAAGGAGCGATCCGTATGGGCAAGCATATATTTTATTTAGATAACTTGCGCACGTGTATGGTTTTTCTCTCGATTCTCTGTCTCTCCCTGGTTTCCTTTTTACCTCTGCCGGCAGTTCCCTTGTTTGCCGTGTACGACAAACAAGCTCTCGGAACGGGCATGTTTTATTATCTCTTCTATGAATGCTTGGCAGCCCTCGTCATTCCCGTACTCTTTTTCCTGAGCGGCTATTTCAGTGCCTCTAACCTGCGGATCCGCACGCTGTCCTCCTATTTCCACGACCGCTGGCAGCGCTTAGGCTGGCCGTGGCTCTTTGCTGCACTCCTCATCGTGCCTGAGCTGGCCTGGCTCGGTATCCTCAGCCGGGGCTTTCATATCTTCTTTATGGACTATCTTTCCCGTCTGGTGCACGGCTCGTATATTACTCTCGGTGCCTATGGCATGCTGGCCATTCTCTTACTCTTTACGTTCCTGCTCATGGCCGTCAAAAAGGTAAATCACCAGGCTCTGCAGCGCAAAGCTGCCAGTACGCCGGCGCCCCTTTTCCTGCTGGCCTTCGTCGTCCTGCACGGTCTGTTTATATTCGCCTTCTCCCGCCTTTGGCTGGCTGCCTTTCAGCTGCACGCCGTGGCAGCAGCCCAGCTGTTTATGACGGTCAGCGGCTTCCGCTTCAGCTGGGTCATTACGGCAGCCTTGTATTTTGTCCTGGGCTGCTATGCCTGCCGCCATCGCTGGTTTACACCGGGCGGGTATGTACCGGGCCGTTTTTGGCTTGCTGCTGCTCTGGTCTGCCTGATGCTCTACATCCTGACGCCGGCCGTCTACGCCGATTACGCCGGTGTGCTGCTCTCCTTTACAGGCACCTTGGGCCTCATCGCAGCCTTTGCTGCCAAGGGTAACCAAAGCGGCAAGACAGCTGTCTCCTTTGCTCACATGGCCTATCCTCTCTGGTATTTGAGTATTCCGTCCCTGCAGGCAGCAACGTATTTCTTGCTGCCCCTCAATCTGGCCATTCCCCTGAAGATCCTCTTATCCCTCCTGCTCACCCTGGTTTACGGCTATTTAGTCTGCAAATACGCCTTATCCTATCTGGCCTGCTTCAAGGTCCGCTAAAAAGGTCTGGCATAAGCAATCGTTTTTAAATATTGCTTAAATTTTTTTCGAAAAACTGGCACAGGCACCCTTTTCTATGCTATGCTATATTAAGTTTGAAAGTGTTACTTTAGTAGTAGTTTTAGAAAAGGAGTTGGATCTATCGTATGGATACATTGCTGCAGCTAATGGAAGCGTATGGTTATGCGGCCATGTTTGTGGCTATGGTAGCTGAAAATGCCAATATACCTGTGCCCAGCGAAGTTGTACTTGGTTTTGCCGGGTTCCTCATTTCCCAGAATATTTTTGACTTTTGGACTACCTTTATCGTCGCCTGCGTTGCCGGCGTCGTCGGTTCCATTCTCAGCTACTGGCTGGGTTCCTATGGCGGCAGACCCTTGCTTTTAAAGTATGGCAAATACATCTTTTTCAACGAAAAGAAGTTTAACATGGCAGAAAAAATGTTTAATAAATACGGTGGCATTGCCGTCGTCATCTGCCGTTGCCTGCCTGGTGTCCGTACGTTTATTTCCTTCCCTGCCGGCGTAGCCCGTTATCCCTTTGGCCGCTTCGTCCTCTTTACCATTATCGGCACGATTCCCTGGACGTTGCTCCTGGTCTGGGCCGGTTCCGTCTTAGGCAGTCATTGGCGTGATTTGATCCAGTATAATCACCAGCTGCTCATCGCCATGGTCATTGGCTGTGCCTGCATTGCAGCAGTTGTGCTTTGGAAATATTGCCGCCGTCGTAAACAGCAGGCCGAATAAGTTTCACAACGAGTCAAAAGGCAGCAATCTATTTGCTGTCTTTTTTTTTTCGGAAAGGAAGGAAACGTTCATGAGAAGAAGCAGTCTGCTCAGCCTCATCGCCCTCGGCAGTCTCTTATTTTTTCTGTTGGGCAATGCAGCCCTTGCCATTACGGATCCCGTCGAATCGAACTATGTCCTGACGGCCAAAGAAATGGTGCAGTCCGGCAACTGGATTTCCCCGCAAATCTTTTCTACGTACTGGTACGATAAACCTATTTTTATCTATTGGCTGCTCAGCCTGTCTTATTCACTCTTTGGCTTTACGGATTTCGCTTCCCGCCTGCCCGGTGCCGTCTTTGGCATGGGTTCCGTCGTCTTTATGGCCTGGTATATGCTGCGTCGTGGCAGCCGCTGGGAATACGCCGTCCTGGCGGCCATCGTAACGGCTACGAGTTTTGAAGTCTGGATCGTGAGCCATTCGATCATTACGGATCAGATGCTCTTTTTCTTCACAGCCGGCACCTTGTTCTTCGCCTGGTTTGGCCTGACCGAGGGAAAGGGACGGTTCATGACGGCCGCCTATGCCATGGCGGCCTTGGCCGTACTGACCAAAGGACCTGTGGGAATCGTACTGCCCGGCACCTTTCTCCTCGTCTTTGCCGGCCTCCGCCGTAATCTGACATATATCAAACGCATTTTTCAGCCTGCCGGTATTCTGCTTTTCTGCGTCCTCTGCCTGCCCTGGTACGTCACGATGTACAATCTGCACGGCATGGACTTTATCAACGGTTTTTTAGGGCTCCACAATATTGCCCGGGCTACGGCGTCTGAACATCCTGAAGCCAACGTCTGGTATTATTACGTCGCACTCATTCCCGTCAGTCTCCTGCCCTGGACCGGCGCCGCCATCTACGGCATTTGGAAACGGCGCTGCCAGACCGAAGAATCTGTATATCTCCTGGTCTGGGCGGCAGGGACGTTTCTCTTTTATACGCTCGTCGCAACCAAATATCCGACCTATACGTATATTGCCAATATTCCCTTGCTTCTCTTTGCCAGCTTCGGTCTGGCCGACCTGTACGAAGAGGGCAACCGGCGCCTTTGGACATGGGTTACGGCACCGGCCATCTGTTGGTGGCTCCTCTTTTTCGCTGCTACGTTCTTCCTCCGTAAGACACCCATTGCCGGCAGCAGCTGGCTTTTGCTCTACCTGTTTGTCCCCCTTGCGATTCTCCTGGTCGTGGCAGCACAACGGCTCAAGGCCTTTCCTGCCATCCCCTTGCTGACCGGTATCGCTACAGCCGTCGTCTACCTCATCGTCCTCTACCAGGGGCTGGCTCCGTTCTATACCTATCGCTCGGCTGCGCCCTTTATTGGCCAGGAAGCCAAGCTTCCCGGACGCATCTACTTCTTTGAAGACTACCGCGTTTCCTTTACGTACTACACAGGCCTGACGGCTACCTATACGGCACCGGCCGGTTACGATGAAAATAAATTGCTCCACCGTTCGTCCGTCTGGGCCGGCAAGCATCCCTTCCCGGAAGAAAGCAGTGCTGCCTTGCAGCAGCGGCTGCGCCAGGGCGAAACGATCACCATCCTGGTACCGTCAGGAAAGTATGAGGACTACACCCGTTCTGAGTTTTATCCCCTTACACGGCCGGCCGGCAAAATCGGCGCGTGCTATGTCTTTTGTAATCTCTGAGGAGGTCTGTCATGACGCTGTCTGCATTTATCGAAAATCTCTCCCAGTATGAAAGTACTACAGCATGTAATCCCTGGCGGGATTACGACGAACGCTGTGATATCGGCCCGGACGCACCAGCCCTGCGGCGCCGGCAGCTGGCCGAATACCTGCAGCTGCGACTGGACCGGGCCCGCTATCTCTTTGTGGCCGAAGCGGCCGGGTATCAGGGCTGCCGCTTTACAGGCATTGCCATTACGTGCGAGCGCATGCTCCTGGACCATCATAAGCAGATTCCGAGTACGGCCATTCTCGGCCACAGCGGTACGCGGACGAGCCGGCCGGACTCGCCTTTCCTGACGGGCCGTACACAGCGGGAACAGGGCCTGAATGAGCCGACGGATACGTATGTCTGGGGCTCCATCGTAGATAATGGCCTGGACCCGTTTGACGTCATTCTCTGGAACATCTTTCCTTTCCATCCCCACAAAAACACACCCTTGTCGAACCGGACGCCGACAGACGCAGAATTAGCTGCCGGCCTGGCGTATACACAGCAGCTTCTCGCCCTGTGCCAGAAGCCAATGACGATCGGCGCCATTGGCCGCAAAGCGGCGGAAACCTTGCAGGCCGCCGGTCTGGACGCTGCAGCAATGCGGCATCCTGCTAACGGCGGCGCCGGCCTCTTCCGCCAGCAATTTACAGCCTGGATAGAAAGTATCCGCTAGATTTTCTCATAGTAAAAGACGGCAGCGCACTACACGTGCGCTGCCGTCTTTTGCATGTCAGGCATACCATGCTTTACTTTATTTTATTCTTATCTTGTAAAATATTAGAATATTTTTAGCCAATTCTTTATTTTTATAATTATATACACGATTATTTTTATATTTTTATTGATTTTATGTCATACTACCTTTATAATAGTATTCAATCTCTATACCAGGTATCTTTTTACTATATACCTGCAGAGACATATTTTATACGAGGGGGAATCGGTATGTATAAAAAACTTCGTGACCTGCCGGCACCACAAGGCTTGTATGATCCGGCGTACGAACATGATGCCTGCGGCATAGGGTTTGTCGTAAATATCAAGGGGAAAAAATCGTATGATATCCTCGACCAGGCACTGACCATTCTGGAAAACCTGAAACACCGCGGGGCCGAGGGGGCCGATGCAAAAAGCGGTGACGGTGCCGGTATTTTAGTCCAAATCCCGCACCAGTTCTTTTGCCGCGAATGCGAAGTATTAGGTTTTTCTTTGCCCGCAGCAGGAGACTACGGCGTAGGCATGATTTTCGCCCACCGGTATGAAACATTCCGCAAACAGCAAATGGCCGAGTTTGAAGCCATCGTCCGCAGTGAAGGCCTGTCCGTCCTGGGCTGGCGCGACGTACCTGTCGACGAAAGCCTGATCGGCAGTATTGCCAAGACGACGCGGCCTCACTTTCTGCAGGTCTTTATCAGCCGCTCTGATGCCCTGACGACACAAATGGACTTTGAACGCAAGCTTTACATCATCCGCAAGCTGGCAGAAAAGAAAATCGTCCCGGCCAGTCAGGAAAAGGGCTCTGATTTCTATATTGCCAGCCTCTCTTCCCGGACTATCGTCTATAAGGGCATGCTGACCTCCGTCCAGCTGCGGCACTTTTATCTTGATCTTTCCGACCTCGATTTTACGACAGCCATGGCCCTCGTCCATTCCCGTTTCAGTACGAATACCTTCCCCAGCTGGGCCCGGGCCCATCCGAACCGGTACATCGTCCACAACGGGGAAATCAACACCATTCAAGGCAATATCAATTGGCTCAATGCCCGGGAAAGCAAGTCCCAGTCGGCACTGTATCCCGATCTGGCCAAGGTATTCCCCGTCATCGACGACAGCGGCAGTGACTCGGCCATGTTCGATAATTGCCTGGAATACCTGTGCATGACCGGCCATTCCTTGCCCCATGCCATGATGATGATGATTCCGGAGCCCTGGGAGAAAGACCCGCTCATGAGCGAAGAAAAGCGTGATTTCTACCGCTACCACAACTTCATGATCGAACCCTGGGACGGTCCGGCTGCTATCGGCTTCTGCGATGGTACACTCATCGGCGGCATGCTCGACCGTAACGGCCTGCGGCCTGGCCGCTATTATGTCACCAGCGACGACCGGGTCATTGCCAGCTCCGAAGTCGGCGCCCTGACCATCGATCCGGAAAAGGTCCTGTATAAAGGCCGTTTGCAGCCGGGAAAAATGCTGCTCGTCGACACAGAACAGCAGCGCCTCATCGATGACGAAGAAATTAAACACCACGTCGCTACAGAACGTCCCTATGGCGAATGGTATGCCCGTCACGTCGTGGACCTCGATTCCCTCATGCCGCCACAGCACGTCTTTGGCAGTACAGACCTCATTCCCTATGACCAGCAGGAACAGGAACGCGTCTTTGGCTATACCCAGGAAGACATGGACAAGATTATCCTGCCCATGGCCCGCGACGGCAAACAGCCCATCGATTCCATGGGTATGGATATTGCCCTGCCTATCCTTTCCGACCGTCCACAGCTTTTATACGACTATTTCCAGGAAAACTTCGCCCAAGTAACGAACCCGCCCATTGACGGCGTGCGCGAAAACATCGTCATGAGTTCCATCGTCATGGCCGGCAACGTAGCCAACATTATGGACCCGGACGATAAAGATACAGCAGCGCTCTACCTGAAACGGCCTATTTTGACCAATGAAGAAACAGCCGTCATCAAATCACTCATGAATGAAAAGCTGCGTTCTTCTGTCATTTCCATGCTCTATCCCGTCAGCGGTGGCACAGAAGCCATGGAAACAGCCATTGAATCGCTCTGCATCGATGCCCTTAAAGCCATCCGCAGCGGGGCTAATATTCTCGTTCTTTCCGACAGGGGCACGAACTCCCGCATGGCCGCCATTCCGGCCCTGCTGGCAACGGCAGCCCTGCACCATTTTCTCATCCGCCAAACCGTCCGTTCTGACGTAGGCCTCATTCTGGAATCGGGCGAACCGCGGGAAATCCATCATTTCTGTACCCTCCTGGGCTACGGCATTACGGCCATCAACCCGTACGTCGCCTTAGAATCGATTAAAGAACTGATTGCCAAGCGGAAACTGGGTGCGATAGATTACGAAACGGCCCGGGAAAATTACCTCCAGGCTTCGGTCAACGGGATTCTGGCCGTCATGTCCAAAATGGGCATTTCTACCGTACACAGCTACCACGGCGCCCAGATTTTTGAAGCCGTCGGCATTGGCCGTGAGCTGATTCAAAAGTATTTCGTCAATACGCCCAGCCCGATTGGCGGCATTGGCCTGAAAGAAGTAGCCGAAGAAAATGCCCGCCGTCACGCAGCAGCCTTTAACGGCAAAGACGGCCTGCCCCGGGGCGACGTCTATCAATACCGGAAAAACGGCCAGCAGCACATCATTTCTCCGGAAGCTGTCGAGCTCTTGCAAAAAGCCTGCCGGACCAATGACTACGAGCTGTACCGCCAGTATGCCGAGCTCGTCAATACGTCCTCCGTGTACCGTTTGCGGGACCTCCTGGAATTCGTCTACCCTGCCGGCCGCAGTATACCCATTGAAGAAGTCGAAGCAGAAGACCGCATTGTCAAGCGTTTCCGTACAGGCGCTATGAGCTACGGTGCCCTCAGCAAGGAAGCCCACGAATGTGTGGCCCAGGCCATGAACCGTTTGGGCGGCCTGAGCAATACCGGCGAAGGCGGCGAAGATGCAGACCGCTTCGCGACAGATACAAACGACAAGATCAAGCAGGTTGCCTCTGCCCGTTTCGGCGTTACGAGCAATTACCTCATCCACGCCGACGAATTGCAAATCAAGTGTGCCCAAGGGGCCAAGCCGGGCGAAGGCGGCCACCTGCCAGGCAGCAAGGTCTATCCGGATATTGCCAAGACGCGTCATGCTACGACGGGCATTGCCCTTATTTCCCCGCCGCCCCATCACGACGTCTATTCCATCGAAGATCTGGCAGAACTGATTTTTGATTTGAAAAATGCCAACCGCAACGCCCGCATTGGCGTAAAACTGGCCAGTGGTGCCGGCATCGGTACGATTGCCGCCGGCGTCGTAAAGGCCAAGGCCGATACGCTGACGATCAGCGGCTACGACGGCGGTACCGGCGCCTCGCCGCGTACGAGTCTGCGCCATACAGGCCTGCCCTGGGAAATCGGTCTGGCCGAAGTCCAGCAGACACTGCTCCTCAACCAGCTCCGCGACCGCGTACGCATTGAAGCCGACGGCAAGCTGCTGACCGGCCGGGATGTGGCCATTGCCGCCCTCTTTGGCGCCGAGCTCTTCGGCTTTGGCACAGCACCGCTCCTGACCATCGGCTGCCATATGCTGCGCGTATGCCATCTCAACACGTGCCCCTACGGCGTCTGCACACAGGATGAAAAGCTGCGGAAAAACTTCAAAGGCAAACCGGAGTACATCATCAATTTCATGCACTTCATCGCCCGTGATCTGCGGGAAATCATGGCCCGCCTGGGCTTCCATACGATTGATGAAATGGTAGGCCGCTACGATCTCCTGCGGCAAAAGGATACGGCCCCCAACGCGAAGGCCGCTACAGTCAGCCTGGACCACCTGCTCTACAGGCCCTATACAGATGTACACATTGGCCACCATTTTACGACCGGCCAGGATCATGAGCTCTCAAAGACCCTGGATATGTCGAAGCTCGTCCGCATGTGCCGGCCGGCCTTAGCAGCACAAAAGCATGTCCGCGCCCGCTTGCGCATCTGCAATACAGACCGCGTTACGGGCACCCTCTTAGGCAGTGAAATCACCCACCGCTACGGGGAAAAGGGCCTGGCTGAAGATACGATTAAGCTCTGCTTCGTCGGTTCGGCCGGCCAGAGCTTTGGTGCCTTCATTCCTCAGGGACTGACCCTTGAACTCGAAGGCGACGCCAACGATTATCTCGGCAAAGGCCTTTCCGGCGGCAAGCTCATCGTCCATCCGCCTTTGGAATCAGCCTTCCCGGCAGAAGATAATATCATTATCGGCAACGTAGCCTTCTACGGTGCTACGAGTGGGGAAGCCTACATTAACGGCATGGCCGGCGAACGCTTCTGTATCCGTAACAGCGGCATGGAAGCCGTCGTCGAAGGCGTAGGCAACCACGGCTGCGAATACATGACAGGCGGCAAGGTGCTCGTCCTGGGCAGTACGGGCCGCAACTTTGCTGCCGGCATGTCCGGTGGTGTCGCCTATGTATACGATCTGGAACCGGCCAACTGTAACCAGGACCTGGTCCGGCTGGAGCCCTTGAGCAACGACGCAGAAGCCGCTGCCATTCAGGAACTACTTAGCCGCCATGTCCGGTATACGGGCAGCGAGCTGGGCCGCCGTCTCCTGGAAAACTGGGAAGATACGCAAAGCCGTATTACCCGCATCATCCCCGAAGCCTATGAAGAAATGCTGCACCTGATCGAACAGGCCAAGGCCGAAGGTCATAGCGACGCCGAAGCCCATGCCATGGCGTTCCATATCAAACACGGCAAAAAATAAGCCTCTTTTCTATCCCCGTCTGTGCTGCAGGCGGGGATTATTTATGCCGTCCGTATGATGCCTGCCAAAAATATAGTATAATAGAGCTAGAACGACCTAACCTGTACAGACCGAAAGGAGACTTTCTATGTTCATTGACGATGCTGAAGGATTAGTTTTCCGGCCACCTAGTGAAGCGTACAGTTTCATTCTGCGCGCCACCATTGGCTGCTCTCACAATACATGCACCTTCTGTCCCATGTATAAAGAATCGCGCTTCCGCGTGCGGCCGCTGGACGAAATCGACGGGATTATCGAACGGGGTGCTGCGGTCTATCCGCATATCCGCCGTCTCTTTATTGCCGACGGCGACGCCCTGGTCTTACGGACGGACCAATTGCTGCATATCATCGAAAAATGCTACGCGTCCTTCCCGGCCCTGACGCGGATTGGCGCCTATGCGACGCCGGCCGATTTGAACCGCAAGACGCCGGAGGAACTAAAAGCCCTCCACGACGCCGGCCTGGCCATTCTTTACATGGGGATCGAAAGCGGCGATGATGCCGTCCTGACCCACGTAAACAAAGGCACTACGGCTGCCGCAACAATTACAGCCGGCCAGAAGGCCTTGGCAGCAGGCTTTAAATTATCCGCCATGATTCTCCTCGGCCTGGGCGGCCAGGAACGGACCCACGAACACGCACTGCATACAGCAGACGTCGTATCGGCCATCAACCCGACCATGCTCAGTGCCCTGTCCCTCATTATTCCGCCTACAGTGCCCCTGTACGAGGATGTGCAAAAGGGCACCTTTACACCGCTCACAGCCAAGGGCTTTATTCGTGAACTGCGGGAACTCCTGGCACACACGGAAATGACCCGCCCCTGTATTTTCCGCAGTAACCACGTGTCCAACCTCGCGCCCGTCGGCGGCAATCTGCCACAGGACAAGGAAAGGATGGTACAAGCCTTGGACCTCATGCTGCCCCACATGGACGATACGACGCCCTTGCTGGGTAATATACACAACTTTTAACGCAGAGCAGGAAGTACGTCCCGCCCTGTCCGAAAGGGAGATGGTTCTCTGTGAAAAAAATACTGCTCTTGTTCGTTTCCCTGGTTATCCTGGCCAGCACGGCCTTTGCGGCGGACAGCACGCCTGTCATGTTCGACCAGGAACGGACCGTCGTCGTCGTCCAGACCACGCAGGAAGGCTATCCTGTCCATTACATGCAATACCGGCTGGGCCAGCCCTTCCGCATTCCCTACTGGAACCGCATAGACGCGGCAGAACGACTGGCACCGGAAGCCATTACCGCTGCAGCCCTGAGCCAGCTGGCCCACGACTACAAGGCCGATCTCGTCGTCGTCCCGGTCGTACACACCTGGGTCTGGCAGCAGTCGGTCAACCGCTTTGGCTGGCACGATGACTACGAAATTTACACCTTATGCTGGTACGACCTGACCGTATATGCCTACAATGCGCAGGATGGTACACTGAAAAGCTACAGCTCTAAGGGCTCTGAAAAAGAACAAGCGTCCATTCTCAATGATCCGAACGATGTATTAAGCGAAGCCATGGATCAGATTATGGAAAAACTACCGTACAAACGCATTCCTGTCGAAGCAACAAAAGAAGCGGCGCCGTAAGGGCCGCTTTTTTTGTTGTCAGCCACTAATGGGCAGCGTGTCCTCTCCTTCCCCCGTAATGCCCGGATGGGTCATAGACCAGGGCGACAGGAAGTGCTCGATCTGTGCGTCTGTAAGAATATGATGTTCCCGCACGATATCCCGCACAGGCCGGTGGCTGTCATAGGCTTCCCGAGCCAGAAAGGCCGCCTTTTCATAGCCAATATGGGGCAACAGGGCCGTAATGACGCCGACACTGTGATCTACCCAGTACTGGCACTGACTGTCATTGGCTTCCAGTCCTTTGAGCAAATGCGTCACAAAGGCCCGGATGGCATTGGTCAGACATTCGAGGGAGCGAAACAGATTATATGCCATGACCGGTTCCATGACATTCAGTTCAAACTGCCCGTTTTCCACGGCCAGCGTAATCGCCAGGTCGTTCCCAATGACCTGATAACAGGCCTGATCGAGGACTTCTGCCATAACCGGGTTGATTTTCCCGGGCATAATCGACGAGCCGGGCTGCCGGGCCGGCAGCTTCAGTTCATTCAGGCCGCAGCGCGGCCCCGACGCCATGAGGCGTATATCGTTAGCCATTTTGATTAGGACCAGAGCGACACATTTCATGGCCGAGGAAACATCGGCAAAGCTGTCTGTATTGCTCGTCATGTCCATGAGGTTGCTCGCCGTTCTAAAGGGTTCACCTGTCCGGGCAGCCAGCTCTTCGGCTACGCTGCGGATATAATCCGGTTCCGCATTAAGCCCTGTCCCTACGGCCGTCCCGCCCAGGTTGATCAGGTGCAGGCCTGAGAGAGACCGTTCTATCCGTTCGCGGCCCCGGTGTACAGCCGACGCATAGGCTCCCATTTCCTGCCCCAGCGTGACCGGTACGGCGTCTTGCAAATGAGTCCGTCCCATTTTGAGGACGTCTTTAAAGGCATCTTCCTTAGCCAAAAGCTCCAATTCCAGCTCTTGCAGGACACGGCTGAGCTTGCGGCCCTTCATGAGCAGGCAGACTTTCATGCTCGTTGGGAATACGTCATTCGTAGATTGTGCCATATTGGCATGGTTGTTAGGCGAAATAAGGTCGTACCGCCCCTTGGGCTGGCCCAAAATTTCCAAAGCCCGGTTGCACAGGACTTCGTTCATATTCATGTTGACCGACGTCCCTGCACCGCCCTGAATGGGATCGACAGGAAACTGATCGAGCCACTCGCCGGAAACGATTTCATCGGCTGCCTGCAGCAGGGCCTGGCCAATCTTTTTCGGCATTCTGCCGCTTTTCATATTGGCCATGGCCGCCGCCTGTTTTACCAGCGCCATCGAACGAATGAAATCACCATCGAGACGATTGCCGGTAATATGGAAGTTTTCTATAGCCCGTACGGTCTGTACGCCATAATATACATCATCCGGCACAGGTACTTCCCCTAAAAAATCATGTTCCTTTCTCATCATCAATTCCCCCTATTGTACAGTTATTTATCATATATCTGCTGCCTGACGAATCCCCTCCGCTCAGGCAGGCCAGCACCCCTCGTTTTATAGCACACGCAAAAGGCGCTATTGGATACCCCTATCCAACAGCGCCTTTGCCGTGCGATCTATAAAACTTGTGTATATAATACAGTCTCGTTCTGCCTTTGTCAAGACCCGATCCGTCTCCTATTCCTACCGCTAAGGTTATGATTTACACGCATTTCTATATGAATTATAATGAATATAACAGCAAGGATCGATTTTTTTCTGTAAAGGAGCGGATCATTATGGAATTAGAAGTTATGTGGGAAAAGATGATTGACTGTTTAAAGAAAGAGGTAAAACCGGCGACAGGCTGTACGGAGCCGATATCCCTTGCCTATGCAGCAGCCGTAGCAGCCAGTAAGCTTGGCTGCCCGGTAGAACGGATTGAAGCAAGAGTATCGGCGAACATGATGAAAAACGGCATGGCCGTCATCGTCCCCGGCACGGAAACACCAGGTCTCTACATTGCCGCCGCCGTGGGCGCCTTAGGCGGCGACCCGGAAGGCGGCCTGCAGGTGCTGAAAAAACTGCCACCTAATGCCGTACGCCAAGGCAAAAAGATGGTAGCCGACAACCTGGTCAGCGTCGATATTGCCGACGTACCGAACGTGCTCTACTCAGAAGCCAAGGTCTTTGGCAGCAGTCACAGCGTCTGCGTCTCCATTGCAGACGACCATACCAACATCGTACGTATCGAAAAAGACGGCCACGTCATCTTTGAAGCACCGCCGGTGGCCCAGGACGAAATAGCGCCGGAACAGCTTTTCCTCAATAATCTGACCTTAAAGGACATTTATCAGTTTGCTACAGAATGTCCCTTAGACAAAATCTCCTTTATAGAAGAAGCCGCCGTCCTCAACGAAGAATTAACCCGCGTCGGCTTATCGGAAAAATACGGCCACTGTGTAGGCTATACCATGAAGGCAGAAATGCAAACAGGCTTTTTGAGCAACGCCCTGCAGGATCAGGTCATCATGGAAGCCGCAGCCGCCTCAGACGCCCGTATGGGCGGTGCACCCTTGCCGGCCATGACCAATTCCGGCTCCGGTAACCAGGGTATCGCTGCGACCATACCGGTCGTCGTAACCGCCAGGAGGATACAGGCCAGCAAGGAACGGCTCATCCGTGCCCTGACCTTAGCGCACATGACCTCCATCTACATCCATAGCTTCCTGCCCCGCCTCTCCGCGCTCTGTGCGACCGGTACAGCCGCCATGGGCGCCGCTACCGGTATGGTCTGGCTCTTAGGTGGCAAGCTAAAAGACGTAGAAGATACGATTTCCAACATGACCGGCGACCATATCGGCATGGTTTGCGATGGTGCCGGCAACAGCTGTACCTTGAAGGTAGCCACGGCCTGCGATGCCGCCTGCCGTGCCGTCATGCTCGCCCTGCACAATATCCGGGTCACCGGCAGTGAAGGCCTGGTCAGCAACAGCGCCGATGAATCGATCCGCAATATCGGTGCCCTCGCCCGCGACGGCATGCAGCAGACTGATGAAGAAATCTTACATATTATGCTGAACAAAAATAAAGTCAAAGCCTGACATGTTCCGCAGCAAAAAAGGCCTGTGCAGCAGCACGGGCCTTCTTTCTATGTCAGAGCTCACATTTCATATAGATGACGTTGGGCATAGGGTTGTCATAGTAGGCATCCGTTTCGTGAAAGCCGGCTGCCTCATACATGCGAATAGCACTTTGCATGGTGTCCGTAAACGAATCGAGCACCATTTCACGATAGCCGTCGGCCCGGGCCTGCTCCATGATAGCCGCTACCAGTTTTTGGCCGGCTCCTCTATGGCGCCACGCGGGCCGCACGTAGAGACGCTTCATTTCACAGGACCGCCCGTCCCGCCGGTGATAGGCCACACAGCCGGCCAGCGTACCGTCCCCACAGACGGCAGCCAGCAGGCGGCCGTAGGGATAGACATAATGCGTGTCTAAATGGTCCAGCTCCTCAGACAGGTTCTGAAAGCCCAAATCCATGTGCAGAGAATCTGTATACTCGATGATCAGTTTCTTTATCTCAGCTAACCGCTCCGTACCAGCAATAATTTTCATCAGCCTAACCTCCCCCGGCCTGCAGGCCTGTCTTAACCGGCCAAAATCTTGCCCTGTTCGATTTCAACCATGTGAATCGTATCCGTTTCACCGGCCAGCAGCTGCTGTACAGACGCGGCCAGGTCACGCGTTTCTTTCGAGCATGTAAAGAGAAAAATCTGTTCTGTCTTCCCTAAATCGGCGAGAAAACGCAAGGCCTCCTGCTGCCGCTGTTCATCAAAACGCACGAGAATATCATCGAGAATGATCGGCATCGGTTCTATCTGCCGTGAAAAGGCCATGGCCAGGCTGAGGCGGATAGCCAAATATACCTGGTCCGCCGTACCACTGCTCCATTGTTTTTCCGGAATGCGCCGGCCCGTGCCATCGACGGCAAAGAGCTGGCGGCCGTCAAAGCTGGCCTGCAAGGTATACCGGCCCTGGGTCATCAAATGGAGGTAATCACCGGCCTGACGAATGACCTGGGGCTGCCGCACCCGTTCATAATAGGCCTGGGCTTCACCCAGCATGTACTGGGCAAAGAGGCAGGTCAGCCATTCATCAGTCGCCGTATCGAGTACGGCCTTGCGGTTTTCCTTTTCCTGCAGGAGCCGGCTTGATTCTTCACTCTTTGCCATTTGGCTGAGCCGTTCGACAATACTGCCGCGTTTTTCTGCTACGTCGGCCAGTTTCTTTTCCGTATCGGCAATTTTTCGTTCGTAATACGTCTTTTCTTCCTGCCACGTGTGGACGTCGTGAATCTTCAGCTCGTGCCGCAGCTGGGCCAGATTTTTCGGCTGTTTGGCAATGAGCTTCAAGTGCGCTTCCGATTGTTCATATACTTCCTTGTATTGATGGAACTGACGGAATTTAAGCACTTTACTGCGGAATTCCCCTGCCGTTTGGGCGCCTGCTTCCTGGAGAATCTCCGTTTGCTGATGGAGACGGATTTCTTTATCCTTCCGCCACTTTTCCAGCTCCTGCTTCTGTTCTTCCTGCTGCCGGTCCTGTTCCCGCGCTACTTCTGCCTGGACGCGGATTGTTTGCCACTGCTGGTACATCGCTTCAATACCGTCCGGCGAGACGTCCTGCCGCAGGCCTACTTCGCGGAAGATCTGTTCTGTTTCATCCTGAACGTGGGCAATTTGCTGAAGCAGGGCATCCTTGCGGCTATGCCACTCCTGTAACGACCGGTGTGCCGTCTGATAGGCATCCCAGACTTCCTTGGCCTCCTGTACCTGCCCATAGTCCAGCTTGGTAAAGCCCGTTTCTGCCTGCCAGGCAGCCCAGGCCTTACGGCAGTTTTCCAGCTTTTCCTCCCAGCCCTGGCCGTCAGCTTCCCATTTCTGGTAAATGGCATCATACATGACCTGCTGTTCCTTGCTCCACGCGTCTTTTGTTTCCCGCGTTTTCCAGTCCATGTACTGCTTGCGCACGTGGTCCAGGCATTTAGTCCAGCGTTCGTTGTCGTCAGCGATGGAAATTTCCATGTGCTGGTCTTCTGCCATGGCTGCCAAGTGCGTCTGAATCCGGGCCAGCTGTCCTTCTAATTCTTCCATACGCCGTGGCCGGCGGTGGGCGTTAGCCCGTTGCTTGAGAAACGCAGCGCCAGCCAGAACCAGGCACACTGCCGCTGCGGCGCCGCCTATGGTCTGATCGAGATCATACTGGAAAATACCCGTAACCAGGCCGATGGCCGCGACGACAAAGAGCAGCCCCAAGGCAAAAAAGGCATGGCTCGTTTCTGCCGGTTCCTGGCGCAGCAGGGCCAGCATGTCTTGTACCTTTTCCCGTTCCGACAGGGATTCCTGAATGGAAACTACGGCTTTGCCCAATTCCTGCCATTCTTCCCGCGTCCGTTCCGGTACGCTGGGATCGGCCTCTGTCAGGGGCGCGCTAACATTTTTCGGTTTCGCTGCCTGCCACTTTTCTTCTTCCCTGATGCACGTAGCCAAATGCTGGGCCATGCTCAAGGGCCATGTCCATTCGACGTGCTCCGGCACGGTCGTTTCCGTCCACTGCTTGAGCTCCTGGGCGTATTTATTTTCGTCATACTGCCAGTCCATTTCCTTGGCTTCGTGCGTTTCCAGTTCGCTCAGCGCCTGCTGCCACTGTGGTACTTTATGATAGAGGGCGTCGATCTGGGGGCCGCAAATCACCCAGCGGTTCCATTCTGGCTTAAAGGCCGGTTCCTTGCGGATGGACGCTTCTATTTCCTTAATTTTTTCATCTACATCGCGCAGCTTATTTTCCAGGTCGCTCCAGCGCTGGGCTGCGTCGGCAGGAAATTGGGAGACCTCTGCCAGGTCCTGCATGTGCTTCATCGCTTCCTGGCCCCGTTTGTAGACATCCCACGCCGCCAGGGGCATGGCTACCTTTTCGATTTGCTGCTTCGTTTCTTCAATGCTCAGGCGCAGCCGTTTTTCTACGTCGTGGGTCTGCTTTTCCTTTTCCTGCAAATCGGCAAACTCGTCTTCATCATAGGACAGGTGGCTGATCTTGCGCTCAAATTCCCGCTGTTCCTGAAGGAGCATATTAATGGGCTTTTTGCCCTGCGGCGAGGCCACCAAGCGCTCGCCCATTTTCTGCGTAAAATCACGCCGCGTAAGGCCCATGCGCACGCCGCCTTCGATGCTGAAGAAGTGACTGCGCACGTCTTCATTCGAAAGGATCTTAAAGCCCTGCAGGTCTTCTAGTCCCATGGCAAAAATCTTGTCATACGTATTGTGATCGAGGCTGTGCCACCAGAGATCGGCTGGTTCCTCGTGGAGCGTTTCATCACCGTCGGTAATGTACGATTCCTTTTCATTGCGGTAAATGGTATATTCCTTCCCGTTTTCCCGGCGAATATCCATGTGTCCGAAATAGCCCTTCCACTCGCCGCGGGGATAGCCGAAAAACATGGAGCGCACATACTTCATGAGTGTCGTCTTGCCACTTTCATTCTGACCGTGCATGACGATCAGGCCCCGTTCCGGCGGCGTCCAGGATACGTTATGATAAATGCCAAAATCATCCAAATTCATGCGTATAATATTCATACTCTATCCTCTTTTATCCTCCAGCAGTTTCTGCATGCCCAGCCACTTCGCCTTTTCAAAGGCTTCCAGGAGCCGGTCGTCAGAAATACTGCGTCCATAGGCTCCCAGGCGTTCGAATTCCGGACGCTGTGCCAAGACCTCGCGCAAGGCCTTTACCTTTTCGTCGCGCGGCAGACTTTCCAGTTTATCGAATACGTTCAGATAATCGCCTACCGTATCAGGCAGCTTGCTCCGTTCGCCGGCGTTGATCTTAGGCCGCGCCAGGTTACGCAGGCGCTGTACCATGACGAAGGCATACTTGCCGGCCTCTTCCTCGCGCCACGCATCGATCCAGTACTGCGTAGCCTCCGGATTATTCAGTACCTGATACATACTGCCGGCACCGGTAAATTGAATCGTCAAAAACGTAGGCTTGCCTATGTCCTTACGGATCTTTTCCTTCGTAAAGCGGACAGCATCGCGAAGCTCCGACACGGATTCAAAGGGAGCAATGTCTACGTCTGTCGTTTCCCAGCGGACGATGCTCGTATCGATAAATTCCAGATTGGCCGTACCGTAGGGGCCGACTTCTACGTAATAGCAGCCGCGCGGTCCCGTTTCAGTGCAGTCCAGCCCTTGCGGATTGCCGGCGTAGACAACGTAGGGCTTTTCACAGACGATCTGATGGTTATGTACGTGCCCGAGGGCCCAATAATCCATACCGCTTTCTTTCAGATCCGTCAGGGAGCACGGCGCATAGGGCGATTGGTTCGTCCCTACCTGCGTGTGCAAGAGACCGATAGCATAGCGGTCGCCTGCGGTACGCCGGAAATTCCAGGCCAGGTTATCCCGCTGCTCGCTTTTGGCATAGCTCTGCCCGTATACGGCGGCTAATTCCTCCCCTTCGACGATGAGCGGTATGCGTTCCACCTTTTCTGTGCTAAAGACGTGGACATTCGGCGGAAAGGGGATTTTAGCCTGCCACGCATCTAACGGGTCATGATTGCCCAGAACGGCAAAGACCTGAATGTTATGCTGTGCCAATTTATGAAGGAGACGCACATAATCCAGCTGTGCTGTCAGATTATGACTGGCACTGGTATATACGTCACCGGCAATCAGCACGGCATCCACTTTCCGTTCAATGGCGATCTGGACGATCTTCTGGAAGGCCCGGACCGGGGCCTTGCCGACAATGCGCTGCCAGCGTTCATCTACCATAGCGATATCGTGAAAGGGACTGCCCAAATGCAAGTCACCACAATGTATAAAACGTAATCCTTTTGCCATTAGTTTCCTTCCTTCTCCAACCAGGCCCGCCGCAATGCGGCAACAGCCTGTTTAAGTTCCTGTGCAGGAATTTTGGAAAAACTCAATAGAAATTCTTTATCCGTTCCTGCGACGCTCTTTTCATAAAAAGAGCGGACAGATAAGACGCGGCAGCCCTCTCTGGCAGCCCGTGCCAAGAGGACCTCCTCCGGTACATCGCTCTGCAACACGACGTGGCAGTAGACACCGGAAACGACAGGGCTCACGCGCATAGCGGCGCCGAAGGCCGCCTTTAAACAGTGCGCCAGCAGCGCCCCTTTCTCCTGATATTCCTTGCGCAGGCGCCGTACCTGCCGGGCCAGGCCGCCCGTACGGATATATTCGGCCAGCACGCATTGTTCCGGCACAGACGCACCCTGCCGGAAGAGCACGCGGCGCCGGTTATAGGCCTGCAGCAACGGCGCCGGCAGAACCATATAGCTGAGCCGGACAAAGGGGGGCAGGATTTTCGAAAAGGCGCCCATGTAGATGACGCGCCCGGCCCGGTCCAGGCTCTGCAGTGCCGGTATAGGCCGTCCCTGGTAGCGCAATTCGCTATCGTAATCATCTTCAATGATCAGGCCGTCACACCCATGGGCCCAATTCAGCAGGTCATAGCGGCTGCCTGCCGGCATGACGGCGCCTGTAGGAAACTGGTGGGACGGGCTGACGTAAACCAGACGGGCGCCGCTTTGGGCCAAATCGGGCAGGGAGAAACGGCCCTCCCGAACAGGAATCGGTACGATTTCAAAGCCGCCTGTACGAAAGAGTTCCCGTCCCAGGCGAAAGCCCGGTTCTTCTACGGCCACCTGCGGGTACCGGTCGTGCAGCAGATTCAGCAAAACCGTCAGCAAGGCGCCTGTGCCGGAGCCGATGATCAGGTTCTCCGGCTCTGCCTGGACACCGCGTGTCTGGTATATATATTGACTGAGCACGTGACGCAAGGCCGGTGCTCCTTGTTCATCCTGGTTTGCCAGCAGCAGGTCCGGTTCGTGGAGAACCCGGTTCATGAGCTTGCGCCAGACTGCCAGCGGGAAGAATTCTGCCGCCAAGTCGCCACTGCCGAAGTCATAGGCAATGGCTGCCGGTGACTGCGCAGCTTCTGCCAAGGCGGACCGTGGCCGGTCTGCCTTTTCAGGCACCCGGACAGAGGCCACTTCATAACGGGCCTTGCTGCGGCGCAGGATATAGCCTTCGCCGGCCAGCTGGCAATAGGCCTTTTCGACCGTCATTTTGCTGACTCCCAGGGTCTGGGCCAGTTCCCGTACAGACGCGAGCCGCGTGCCGGCGGGCAGGCTCCGGCTTTCAATTTGCTGCCGGTAATACGTATAAATTTGTACATAATACGGCGTTTTTACACGTTTATCCAGTTGCAGCATGTCCCACCTCGGCAAACAGAAAAAAGGATATATAGGTACATTCTTTATTGTAGCGAAAAAGACGGCCTGTGAAAAGAGTCAGCCTGCATTTTTTTGCTCTTCTTGCCGTGCCTGGGGGACAGTGGTTTCTTGTTCTGTGTCTTTTAATTGTCAACTTTTAGCAAATTGTAAAAAGTTGACTTTTATTAAAAAGTACAGTATACTGACGGGGATTCCAAAAGAAAAGGAGCCTCATACTATGGATATTGAAACGTTAACCGCCTGGACTACCCGTGTCTTAGAAGGCGGTGCACTGACGCACGCAGAAGCCGAAGCGCTCATTACCGTATCGGACGCTGACACGCCCTTATTACTGGCCTTAGCCGATAGGATCCGCCAAAAGTTCCGGGCCCATACTGTCGATTGCTGTGCCATCATCAATGGCCGTTCAGGAAAATGTCCGGAAAACTGCCGCTTTTGTGCCCAGTCGGCCCATTACCAGACAGGCGTAGCAGAATACCCCTTGCTGGCAGAGGAAGAAATCATCGCGGCAGCCAAAAAAGCCCGGGCCGCCGGGGCCGCTCGCTTTTCTATCGTTACCAGCGGCCGCTCCGTACTGCCCGGACCGGAATTCGATCAAATTATCCATACCTTAACCCGTATCAAAAAAGAAGTGAAAATCGAAACGTGCTGTTCCCTGGGCCTGATCAATCTGGACCAGGCGAAAGCCTTGAAGAAGATCGGCATTTCCCGCTATCACGCAAATATTGAAACAGCCCCTTCGTATTTTCCCTCCATCTGTTCGACCCATACCTTCATGGACAAGGTAAAGGTCATCCGCACAGCCCAGGAAGCGGGTCTGCGCGTCTGCTCCGGTGGTATTTTCGGCCTGGGAGAAACGCCGCGCCAGCGCGTGGAAATGGCCTTCGCCCTGAAAGAGCTGGGCGTCGATTCCATTCCCTTAAACATTCTGAACCCCATTGCCGGTACGCCCTTTGCCCATAACTGGAGCCTGACGCCGTGGGAAATTTTGCGTACCTTTGCGGTCTTCCGCTTTATTCTGCCTCAGGCCTTGATCCGCACGGCCGGCGGCCGGGAAGTAAACCTGCGTTCCCTCCAGGCCCAGGCCCTGAGCGGCGGCTTAGACGGCCTCATGATCGGCGGCTATTTGACAACCGGCGGCAATGAAGTCCACGTCGATCAGCAAATGCTGGCCGATTTGAACCGCCCTGCTGCCCGGCCTGAGCTGTAGCATCAGTCTTTGCCGGTTGCCAGGGCAGCCGCTGCGGCAGCGCCAACGGCAGGGCCGTCAAAGAGGATCAACGATTCGACAGGAATCCCTTCCTGCCGCGGCCAGCCATCAAAAGCCGCACAGGCATACATGGCATCATCAAACATGAGCAGGCCGCCGCGGGTATGCTGCAGGACGCTGCCTTCTACGGTCACCATCTGCGCAGGAATTTCCTTGCCCGGATAAATATGCCGCACCATGCCGTAGGCTGCGGCACCGGACAATTCCGCCGTCCGGGCAAAAATAGCAGCAGCCAGGTTGCGCACCGGTTCAATTTCCGATAATTGAATAATCCGGTTCAAAAGACGGCTCAGCCTGATCTGTACCGTCGTCAGGCCCAGATTATCCATGACCAGGATGTCCCCCATGTCCTTAGCTGTCAGCTTGGGAATCGTATCGGTCTGAAAATAGGTCATCAGGGCCTGGCGGTATATTTCGCCAATATAGGCGCCACTGATCATTTTTTCCAGGCGGTGTACGCCCGGATGGAGGGATTGTGCATCTACCCGTTCGTCCCAAATGGTCTGTTTTACGCCGGAATAGTCGCCGGCTTCCAGATTGACGATCATCTGCCAGGCCGGTTCGTAATAGCACATATTAAAGCCCGTGCCACAAATGACGCCGACGACAGAACAGCCAAACTGATAGGCTGCCGCCGCGAGGAGCGCCGTCGTATCGTTTACCAGGGCCACCGGTTCGATCTGGTCCAAGCCGCGCCGGACCAGGGCGTCACGCAGCATAGCGTTCACATAGTGACCTTCTGCGCCCTGGACGGCAATTTCCTTGGCCCAGCAGGAAAAGAGCGCATCGTGCAAATCCCGCTGCTGTACGCCAAAGGAAAAGGTATGGCCTAAATAGAAAGGGCGGTTGCCGCCGGCCGCTTCGCCCACACAGTCAGCAATAAAGTCAAATAATTCTGCCGCCGTCGTTGCGGCTGTCGTATAATCATATTTTCCGGCTAGCCGCAGGGGACGGGACACCTTCTTTTCTACAATATGACAGTGCCCTCCCAATAAGCGGATACGAGCGGCACGCACATTGGTACCGCCAAAATCTACTGCAATGTACGTGCCCTTTTCCTGTCCCGTCGGCAAGGGTAAGTACGACCGCAATGCAGAAAGGGAACTCGTTTCACCGCGCTGGGCGGCTTCGGCTTGCTGTCGGAATTGATTGGCAAACTGGTACAGCGTTACATCGTTGCAAAAGAAATGCTTCGCTATGTCCAGCCAGGTATATGTCGTGTTAGCTTGCAATGTACGTCCATCCTCTCTCCTATAAGTTATGACTATTATACTACAAAACGGAGGGACCTCCAATAATGCAGCGTGGACACAGGCACTTTTGCCAGGGCCCGCGGCAGTCCAAAAAAGGCATTGACATTTTTTCAGCATACGCTATAATTAGAGCCAGAGTGAGGCCGAATGAAGCCGCACGAAGGGGTACACCACCTTGGGTGTAGTTCTTCGTGCGGCTTTTTGTTGTTATTGTTTTTCCTTATATAGTAAAAGGGTATAGGAGAAAGGAGGCAGCTTTCATGGTAAAAATCAATGGTCTTGACGTCCCTGCCGACAACGTCTGCCTGCAAGAGTATCTGACCTGCCAGGGCTTCCGTACAGACCGGATTGCCGTTGAGCTGAATGGCCGCATCGTTCCCCGTGCGACCTATTCGTCCGTGACGCTCACGCCGGGTGATACCGTTGAAATCGTCCAGTTCGTCGGTGGCGGCTGATACAGCCCTGTGTTCCCATGCACATGCATTCATGACTTTTTACAAGGAGTGATTCCCATGGCAACTGATGACAAATTAATTCTGGGCGGGCACGAATTTACGTCCCGCTTCATTCTTGGTTCCGGTAAGTATTCTGTCGATTTGATCCGCGCCGCCGTTGAGCAGGCTGGTGCCCAGATCGTCACCATGGCCCTGCGCCGTGTCGAAGCCGGCCAAAAAGATAATATCCTCGACTTTATTCCCAAAGGCGTTACGCTCCTGCCTAACACGTCAGGTGCCCGTAATGCCGACGAAGCCGTCCGCATTGCCCGCCTGTCCCGGGAAGTCGGCTGCGGTGATTTCGTAAAGATTGAAATCATGCGCGATTCGAAATACCTCCTGCCTGATAATGCAGAAACCATTAAGGCCACAGAAGTCCTCGCCAAGGAAGGCTTCATCGTCCTGCCTTACATGTATCCCGATCTGTACGCAGCCCGCGACCTGGCGAATGCCGGTGCCGCAGCAATCATGCCCCTGGCTGCGCCCATTGGCACGAACAAGGGCCTCAGCACCCGTGATTTCATCCAAATCCTGATCGATGAAATCGACCTGCCCATCATCGTCGACGCCGGCATCGGCCGTCCGTCCCAGGCCTGCGAAGCCATGGAAATGGGTGCCGCTGCCATTATGGCCAATACGGCTATTGCTACGGCAGGTGACCTGCCGCTCATGGCCGCAGCGTTCCGCAAGGCCATCGAAGCCGGCCGTGCCGCTTACCTGTCCGGCCTGGGCAGTGTCCGTGAAACTGCCGCTGCTTCTGATCCGCTGACCGGTTTTTTAGGCGACTAAGGGGGCAATAGACAATGGCTGAACAACGTATAGACCACATGACATATCTCCCGGGCATGGAAGTCCTTGATTCAGACATGCTCGATCAGGTACTCACCTACCATGATGCCTTCCGCAATGATGATTTCACGGTCCGCGACGTACGCCGGGCCCTGGCAAAGACCCATTTGGAACCGCGCGATTTCATGGCCCTCCTTTCGACGGCAGCTGCGCCGCTTTTGCCGGAAATTGCCGAAAAAGCCCACGCCGTCACACGGCGGCATTTCGGTACCAACATTTCGATCTTCACACCGATCTACTTTGCCAATTATTGCGACAACTACTGCATCTACTGCGGCTTCAATTCCCACAATGCCATCAAGCGGGCCCGCCTGAGCGACGAAGAGCTGCATCAGGAATGCCAGAACATTGCCAATACGGGCATTGAAGAAGTCCTCATGCTGACCGGCGAAAGCCCCAAGATGAGCGACATCAAGTACATTGGCAACGCCGTTAAAATCGCCTGCCAGTACTTCCGCAATGTAGGCATGGAAATCTATCCCGTCAATTCTGACGACTATACGTATCTGCACGAATGTGGTGCCGACTACGTCACGGTCTTCCAGGAAACGTACAACTCCGATAAATATGAAACGCTGCATCTGGCCGGCCATAAACGGATTTTCCCGTACCGCTTCTATGCGCAGGAACGGGCCATCCTGGGCGGCATGCGCGGTGTCGGCTTTGCTGCCCTCTTAGGGCTCGACGATTATCAAAAAGACGCCGTCGCCACAGGCATGCACGCCTGGCTCTTGCAGCGGAAATATCCTCATGCAGAAATTTCCCTTTCCTGTCCGCGCCTGTGCCCGATCATCAACAACGATAAGATCAACCCCAAGGATGTAGATGAACGGAAACTGACACAGATTATCTGCGCCTACCGCCTCTTCATGCCCTTTGCGACCATCGTCGTTTCGAGCCGTGAAAGTGCGGCCTTCCGCAACAACATCATCAAAATTGCGGCGACGAAGGTTTCTGCCGGCGTCTGCGTCGGTATCGGCGGCCACCTCCATCAGGATGGCTCTGAAAAAGGCGATGAACAGTTTGAAATTACAGACAGCAGATCCTTTGATGAAATATACAGCGCCATCAAGAGCGCCGGTCTGCAGCCTGTTACGAGCGAGTACATTTACGTTTGACCGCCCGTATTCCCCTTTTGCCAGCAGGCGCCGGTTTATCCGGCCGGCGCTTTGCCTTTTAAACATATCCAGTGTCCGGCCAGACCTATCCACCTGCCGGACGGAAACGAGCTGTACTACCAGGCACAGCTCGTTTCATATATATAGAGATATAGAGAATAAAAGCACCCATTGTCCCCTCCCAGGCGTCGGCAGGTTCTCTTTCCTATGACTTTTTATCATTGCAATATAGCTATTTTATATAATAAACCCCGTTTTTTTATGCCTAATTCTTATTGTTTACCCTATATTTCATTGAACCTCCTGGTAAATAACGGTATAATATGAGTATTAGTAACAGCTTGTATTGTTCCGAAAGACAAAGGTGATATATCGTGAAATTAATTGCTATAACAGATCGTACACTGTCTAGCCAAAACTATTGGGATCACATGGAACAAATTGCCGCCACCAACGTGGATGGCATTATTTTACGCGAGAAAACATTAAGCGAAGAAGACTACACCTCTTATGCCAAGAAAATGCAGCGCTTGTGCAACTGTCATCAAAAATTCTGCATTCTCAGCCATTTCGGCCGCATAGGCATCAAACTGCATATTCCCCGCTTTCAATGTTCTATTTCGTATTTTCAATCCCATACGTCCTTAAGCTACTATATGACCAGCCTGGGCGTATCGGTCCACACGGCTGAAGAAGCCCGCCAGGCAGAAGATCTGGGGGCAACGTACATCATCGCCAGTCACGTCCTGCCGACGCCCTGTAAGCCGGACCTGCCGCCCATTGGTCTGGATACACTGCGGGATATTTGTAGCGCCGTGCGCATTCCCGTCTATGCCATGGGTGGCATTACGCCGGAAACGCTGCCCCAATTGCAGGGTATCCCCATTGCCGGCGTCTGTGTCATGACCGGTATTATGACCTGCGAAGACGTGCCCGCCTACGTGCAGCAGCTGCGTCAGGCCATGGAAAAAACAAAGGAGGCTGTCCGCTCATGAACCAGGCATACATTATCGTCGACATGCAAAATGATTTCATCGATGGCGCCTTGGGTACAGCCGAAGCGCCGGCTATTATTCCCAGAATAGAAGCGCTCCTCCAGGCTGCCAAAAAGGATGAAAGCAATACTACGGATTTCATCTTTACACAGGATACGCATACGGAAGACTATTTGGATACACAGGAAGGGCGCAAGCTGCCTATTCCCCACTGTATCCGCGACACCAAGGGCTGGCAGATCTGTAAGGCCCTCCTGCCGTATTCCCTCTTTGCCACGGTCCTCGAAAAGCCGGCCTTTGCCAGCACGGACCTCGTAGAAGAAACGGCACCGTACGACCGCATTGTCCTCATGGGCTTATGCACGGACATTTGTGTCATTGCCAACGCCCTGCTGCTGAAGGCCTATTTCCCGGAAAAGGAAATTGCCGTCGTCCGGGACTGCTGTGCCGGCGCCACCGTGACGGGCCATGAAGAAGCCCTGCGGGCCATGGAACGGTGCCAGATCGATATCATCTGAGCGGAATTAATTTGACATATGTCAGCATGGTAAGTATAATGAGTAAGGATAGGTATCTGTCTGTCCTGTCACCACGGTAAAAGGAGGAGTTCTTATGCCGCGTCCTCAACGTTGCCGCCTTGTTTGTTCCCTGCCCCGTCAGGAAGCCTTCGTGCCGGATGGTTCGGGTTCTTGTACGGACACCGTAATCATGACGGTCGATGAATACGAGGTCATCCGCCTTATGGATCTGATTGGCCTGACCCAGGAACAGGCAGCCGCACAGATGAACGTCGGCCGCACGACCGTGACGGGCATCTATGAATCGGCCCGCCACAAAGTAGCGGAAGCGCTGGTCTACGGCAAACGCCTGCTGATCCAAGGTGGTAAGATTAAGATATGCGAACGCGCCGGCACGTGCCACCATCCCTGTTGCCGCGCGCAAGATCAGAAAGAAGGGGAAGGGAGCGATCCTTTGTCCCCGCAAAAGGAGCATGATATAAATGAGTGAAAGCTGCAATCACGACTGTTCCAGCTGCGGCAGCAGCCGTACGCAACCGCAGAGCCTTCTGGCTCAGCCCCATGAAGGAACACACGTCAAACACGTCATTGCTGTCGTCAGCGGCAAGGGCGGTGTCGGCAAATCGCTGGTCACCTCCCTGATGGCTGTCCAAATGCGGCGCCACGGCTTTAAAACGGCCATTTTGGACGCCGATATTACAGGCCCGTCCATTCCGAAATCCTTCGGCATCACCGGCCGGGCAACAGGCGACGAAACAGGGATTTTCCCGGTAGTCACCAAGACCGGCATTGAAGTGATGTCCATGAACGTTCTCCTGGAAGACGCTGCTTCGCCTGTCGTCTGGCGCGGACCGGTTATCTCCGGTGCGGTCAAACAGTTCTGGACGGATGTTATGTGGGGCGATATAGACTACATGTTTGTCGATATGCCTCCGGGAACCGGTGACGTACCCCTCACGGTCTTCCAGAGCCTGCCTGTCGACGGCATTCTCGTCGTCACGTCGCCGCAGGAACTGGTTTCCATGATCGTCGAAAAGGCCCTCAAGATGTCGGAAATGATGAACGTTCCCGTTCTCGGCCTGATTGAAAATATGAGCTATTTCGAATGCCCGAACTGCCACGAACGCGTAGAAATTTACGGTCCCAGCCGGGTTGACGAATCGGCACAGAAATACGGCATCAGCCATACGGCTAAGCTGCCTATCGATCCGTCCTTTGCAGCACACTGCGATAAAGGCGATATCGAAGGCTATCCGGCCGATTACCTGGCTGACACGGCCAAATTCCTGGAAGGCGTATTAGGTAAATAATACGTTTGCCGGCACCTATACAACACATAAAAAACGGCAGGAAGAGAAAACTCTTCCTGCCGTTTTTTATGTAGTTCTTCATTGGGCCGCCGGCAGATAGCCTTGCTGCTCGCCGACAAGCTTCGTACGGACAATGCGTACGACCTTTTCATCGACCAGCCGGCGGAAGGAAGCATCCTGCTTATAGGCCTTTAACAGGCCTGCATACGTTTCCTGTTCGTGCGCATATTCATGGCACACGAGCACCAGATCGGCGCCGGCCTTGATGGCCATGACGCCCATATCGGCAAAGGCATAGTGCTTGGCCATAGCGCCCATTTCCATATCATCGGAAATGATCAGCCCCTGATAACCAAACTGCTGCCGCAGAATGCCCGTCATGACCGGTTCGGAAACACAGGCCGGCAGGCTGGGATCTAAGGCCGGGAAGGTGACATTGGAGACCATGATGAACATGTGCTGTGGCGACTCCGTATGGATCAGCTCAGCAAAGGGCTTCATATCCTGTGCCAACAGTTCCTCCTTGCTGGCCGTCACGACGTCGCCATCAAGATGGGGATCCGTCTTGACCCGGCCGATACCGGGAAAATGCTTGAGGGAGCACCAAATCTTTTCCTCCTCATATCCGGCGACGGCCTCTGCCGCAAAGGCAGTGACGACGTCAGGATCCTTGCTGTACGACCGTTCCGACGCCGAACCCAGATCGACGACAGGCGCAAAATTCATTGAAAAACCCATGTCCTTTAACTGCTTGCCTGTCTTTTTCGCCCATTCCTTTGCCGCTGCGGGATCACCGCTTTCGCCCAGCTGCTGTTCACTGGGAATGCGCGGGAAGGCCTCGCGCATGCGCATGACAAAGCCGCCTTCCTGATCGACGGCAATAAAAGGCGCAACGCCGCCGCTTTCTTTACGAATTTGCCGGGTCAGCGTCCGGTTCAGATCTTTTACCTGCTGCGTCGACTGCATATTGCGGTCAAAGAGGATGATATTGCCCATGTGGTACTGGGCGATCTGATAGGCTGCGTCCTGATCTACGCTGGTCCCCTGAATGCCCACCATCATGAGCTGGCCTACGCGCTGCTCCGGTGTCATGGCAGCTACTATGGCTTCGGCCTGTTCTTCTACAGTACCGCTTTGCTTCATACCCGTCGTTTTCGTATTGCCCTGGCCCGTATGCTCGTACCAGGCAAAGAGGCAGCCCGCCACGAGCAGCAGTGCCGCCAGGAATCCCAAGAAGGCCAGGGCCCGTTTATGTTCTTTTAGTATCATTTCGTTTCCTCATTATAGACGAGATTTCCATGAATGACCGTTTGCTTGACGTGGAAATCTTCGCTGTCCAAAATAACTATATCCGCTTCCTTGCCTTTTTCCAGCGAGCCGAAGCGATCGTAAATCCCCAGGTCCTTGGCCGGGTTCACCGTCGCCAGGGCAATCGTATCCGGCAGAGACGCCCCTGTATTGACCATAAAGTGCAGGAGCGATTCATTCATCGTCGCAACGCTGCCGGCCAGGGTGCCATCGGTCAGGCGGGCTTCGCCGTTTTGAACGAGCACCTGCTGGCCGCCTAATTCCGACGGCCCGTCGCCCTGCAGGCAGGCCCGCAGGGAATCCGTCACGATGATCAGGCCGTCCCGGCCTTTCATGCGCCAAGCCAGCTGCTGCGCTGCCGGATGAACGTGGAGATTGTCGCAAATGAGTTCGCAATGAGCCCGCCTGTCGAGGAGAGCCGCACCGACGAGGCCGGGCTGGCGGTGATGGAACGGTGTCATGGCATTATATAAGTGCGTCACATGATAGACGTCGCTTTTTGCCATGGCGTCCTGTACGTCTTCATAGGTAGCAGCACTGTGGCCGAGAGAAACAAGGATGCCCGCGTCGTGACATTCCTTCAGGAACGTTTTGTGGACAATTTCTTCCGGTGCCAGCGTAATGATGCAGATCGTATCGGCATAGGGACGGAGCCAGGAAAAATCAGGCCGTACAATATGCGTGTCAGCCTGAGCGCCTTTATAGGCCGGGCTGATAAAAGGTCCTTCCAGATGGGCCCCTAAGATACGGGCACCGCTGCCCTTGCCCCGGGCCGCACGGATCCGCTCCAAGGCCCGTTCCAGACGGGGCCGGTCATAGGTCATGGTCGTCGCCACAAAGGCCGTAACACCTGTAGCCGGCAATGCCTCCTGCAGCGTCTGCAGGGCCTCCGGCGTTTCATCCATGACGTCCGCACCGGCACAGCCATGAATATGTTCATTAATGAAGCCCGGCACGACAAAACCGCCGTTGGCATCGATTAATTCCGTACAATGGCCCAGGCGGAAGCCTTTACGCGGTACAACATCCAAAATTTTGCCGTCTTCATACAGCAAAATATGGCCGCCTACAATAGAATCAGGCAAGACGATCATGCCATCGATAATTGCTTTCACTTGTTATCACTCCTGCTAAGAAAATTCCGGCAGGCCAGACCTGCCTGGATACTGTTTACAGTATATCACAAAGGCGGCCGTGTCAGTAGCCTTTCCGGCCCGGCAGATTGCCGGCACAGCCTGTCTGTCACACTATACATTTGTCCTCTTGCAAAGGATAAGAGGTCCGTTTTTCTTTCTACCAAACCTTTACGGTTCCTTTACAAATCCCTATTTCTGGGCATTCCCAGGCTTTTCCCCTGGAGGATTTTGTATTTGTGGATAACTATGATAAAAAAGGAAAATCCTCTGTCCGGGCACGTGTGGACAAGGTATATATCCTTTTCTTGTGGATAACTTTTGCCGTTTCAGTTATCCACAAATTCACACAAGTTGTACACCCTCTATATTCCCTTCTTTCACAATCTTTTAAAGCGCATGGTTAAGCCATTTACATAGGTTATTCACTTATGTCAGCAAGTGTTTTTTATCGAGTTATCCACATTTTTCCCAGAAATCCCCTAAAGCTATACACAGGCATCGTTGGCCTATCTACGCCATTTTTTTAATATATCCACAGACGTGCACAAGTTATGCACCATTATTGTGCACAACTTGTGGATAACCTGAAAAAAGCTATACACATACAAAAAAAGCAGATTTCAGATCCTATTCATAGTACCTGAAATCTGCTTTAGTTTACACTGTTTGACCTTTCCTACATGTCTTCTACGGGACGGCTCCAATCGATATGTACACCGAGGGGCAACCAAATATAGCCCAGGGCCAGCTTCAGCGTTTCCAAATTATCTGTCGCCGCCGCATTGACCGTTTCGTATTGGGAAAGGGTCACGTAGCGATGCCAAGGATGTACTTTGGTCAAAAATTCCCGGGCTTCCTTTTCCTTTTCTTCATCATGAAGCATGAGCTGCAATTCTTTCGTTTCCGTATTGTAGCGGATGAAGCCGTCGTTATGGCCTGCCGTATGTGCAGCCACTGTAAATACTGCCATTATGTATTCCTCCTCACCAAAATTATATATGATATGGTTTATTTTTTTTCATGAGACATTTCCCAAAGGAACCCTTTCATGATCGCCTGCCGGCCAAAGCGCTGTTGCAATTTATCGATGGCCTCTGTCACCTTTGCCTGCGTTTCCGCATCATCAGAAAAGAGATCCTCTTGCACCTGATACGGGCGCAGCTGGCTCACGGTCAGGCCCAACAGGCGGACAGGCTGGGTTACCTTCTCTTTATTATACAATTTTTTCGCAGAAAAATATAACTGTTCTTCCGCACAGGTGCCTATATCCTCTAAGGTCAGCGAACGGGTAATGGTCTCAAAGGACGCATAGCGCACTTTGATCGTAATCGTCCGGCCCATGAGTCCGTTTTGCCGTAACCGCCAGGCTACTTCATTCGCCAACAGGCGGAACTGTTCATCAATTTCCTCCGGCCGGATCAGGTCGTGCAGGTACGTATGCTCGTTGCCTACGAACTGGGGCCGGCGGCTTACATCGAGCTGCCGGTTGTCACGGCCACAGGCCAGTTCATACAAGCGGTGCGCCTGCTTGCCCGCCACAGGACGCAGGGCTTCCTGACCGGCCCGGGCAATATCGCCAATCGTTTCAAACCCGGCTTTACGCAAGGCCGTTTCGGTTACCTTGCCGACACCCCAGAGGCGGGACACAGGGAGCGGCGCGAGAATTTCCTGTTCCTTGCCGTAGGGAATCCAAACCAGGCCATCAGGCTTTTCCAAATCCGAGGCCAATTTGGCCAAAAACTTATTCGGCGCAATACCGGCCGACGCCACAAGGCCTGTAATACGCAAAATATCCGCTTTAACAGCTTCACCAATCTTAATAATTTCCGGATAGTGCAATTCCATGCCCGACACATCGAGAAAGGCCTCATCCAGGGATAAGGGCTCAATATAGGGCGAATAACGGGACAAAATCACGCGGATCTGATGGGATATGCGGCGGTAATAGGACATGCGTACCGGTAAAAACACGCCGTCCGGACAGAGACGCCGGGCCTGGCGCATACTCATGGCCGAATGCACGCCATAGCGTCGTGCTTCGTACGATGCCGTAGCGACGACACCGCGTTCACTCAAGCCACCGACAATGACCGGTTGTCCCCGTAAAGCCGGATTATCCCGTTGTTCGATGGATGCATAAAAGGCATCCATATCGACATGCATAATCCAACGCGTTCCCATAAGCCGTTCCCTCCCTTTCACTTATTGTATTATACAACGATTTCCATTCACAAATATAGAGGAAAACAAAAAAACCTATGCCCTTACGCTACAAGAACATTCTATTATGTCTTGAAATATGGTAAGATTACAATATATAAAGAGAGGTGACGCAGGCCATGGATCTATTCCAATTAACGTACTTTGTCGAGGTGGCGCATAAGAAAAGTTTCACCAAGGCTTCGAAATCCTTGCACATCAGCCAGCCATCCATCAGCAAAGGCATTAAATCACTGGAAACACATTGGAACGTAACATTATTTAACCGCAGCGGCAAGCAAGTGGAGTTGACGGAAATGGGAGCCTGGCTGCTGCCCCGGATCGAAACGCTCATTAAGGATATGAGTCAGCTCAACGAACAAATCGGCTCCCCTGATTTTCTCAATTCCGGCAAGCTTGCCGTCGGCATTCCACCAATGATCGGTTCTTCTTTTATTTCCCCCTTTGTCAGGCAATTCATCTCTACGTACCCCAAAATAGAGCTGGAATTACTGGAAGTCGGCTCCAACGACATCATTTCTTCCATCGATGAAGGTCTCATACAGGCCGGCTTCGTCGCCTTGCCCGTATCGACAGAAATGCCCTACGATTTTTTCATCTTTAACGAAGAATACTTGGAAGTCGTCCTCTGGCCGGGCCATCCCCTGGCTGACAGGGAAACGCTGACCCTGGAAGAAATCAAAGACGAACCGCTCGTGTATTACCCCAAATCCTTTTCTCTCAATCCCTTCATTAAGACCTTCTACCAGCGCCTGACAGCCCACCCGAAGATTGTCTGTCAAAGCAGCAACTGGGACTTCCAGGCAGAAATCGTCCGTACCCAGCTGGGTATTGCCCTCTTGCCGCATACGATCTGCCAGCGCCTGGATGAAAAGAAATACGTCCATATCCCCTTAGTGGAACCACAGATTCCCTGGACCCTGGCAATGGTCTGGAAGAGCAAGGGATTCCTGCCCCATCCGGCGCGGACCTGGGTACAATCGTTTAAACAGTATTATGAAAAACGGAATGCCGAAAAGGACCGGCAAGCTGAAGAAAGCAAGGAATGATCACATTGAAGACACAGGAGCTAACGAAAGCAGACGCAGCAGAGATTTTTTCCCATCAGGCACCCGGCGCCCAGGGCTATTCCCTGGCGCTCGTCGCCGCAGGCCTGAATTATCTGGATACCGTGAAGAGAACTGCCTCAGATATCTTAGCCAATACAGACACGCGGGCCGCTGCCAGACGCCGATGGCTGCAGCTGGAACAAAAATTATATCAGTACACGCGGCGGGAAACACCCCTCAGCCTGTACGATGCCGCCTATGCCCAGGAGGTATAGCACTACGTACGGCTGCGCCTCATCTGGCTCGATGCCGCAGGCTTTACCTTTACGCGGCACCGCCTGGCCTTCCTGCTCGAAATCCTGCGCTTTTGCCACCAAGATCCATGTCAGGTGCTGCCCGAACGGGAGGCCCTGGCCCAGCACCTGGAAACCCGCCTGCTCGATGAATACCTGCTCTACGACATGACCCTCGAAAACAGCCAATACGTAGGCAGAGAAGCCGTCTCCAACGGCTATCACGAATGCGACTTCACGCTGGAGCTGGAAGACCTCGTCAGGAACGCCAAAAAGGCCCTGCCCCGCAGCCACTTCCGCTACTTGAAACAGGCCCTGCCCGAAAGCCGCATGGCCGCCTGCACGGCCGCCTGGCTCTATGAGCACCGCCGGGACTTCGCCGCCGGTACCTGTCTGATTGATGACCAGGCCGTGAGACAGGCCTATGCAGCAGGCAAGGCACCGCAGCTTACGGCAGCCCAGCTGCAGGCGATTGACGCCGCCTACGCCGGCCGGTAAGAAATAAAAAAAACTTCTTTTGACACGTTGCCAAAAGAAGTTTTTTTGTATTCCGTTACATGACGCGGCGGGCGCCTACGTAGCGGCTGGACCAATAGCGGCTGTCCAGGTTGTCTATGCTGACGCCATTGTTGGACGCATTGATGAACTGGTTATTGCCAATATAGATGCCTACATGGGAAACACCGGGCAGATAGGTCGTAAAGAATACGAGATCGCCGGGCTGCAAGAACGAACGGCTTACATAACTGCCTACATTATACTGTTCATCTGCCATGCGCGGCAGATCGATGCCGACGGCAGAATAGACGTAGCGCGTAAAGCCTGAGCAGTCAAAGCCCGACGGGTCATTGCCGCCAAAGACGTAGGGCACGCCAATGTACTGGTTGGCAATCCCCATGAGCCGCTGCGCCCGGTCAGCTACCATAGTCATACCGCCATAGCCGCCGTTACCAAAGCGGCGCAAGGGACCGGATGGCAAAAACTTGCCTGTCAGCTCATAAAAAGTCGCCTGGCCGGCAACACCGTCTACTTCCAGCCCATGCTTAGCCTGGAAATCGCGGACGGCATTTTCCGTACCGACGCCAAAGGAGCCATCTACATCGATATTGTAGCCCTGATTGACCAGGGCCTGCTGTAAGAGGACGATGGCATTATCGGACGTAGCCGTTACGGCAGACGCTGCCGGCGCAGCGGCCGCGGCCGCATCACTGCGGAAGCGGTCTGCCAGGCGGTACGAAGACTGGCCGTCCGGCATGGGAGAGCCTACGAGAGCGGCATACGTAGCCGGTCCGACGACACCGTCCGCCGTCAGGCCATGGGCCTGCTGAAAGGCCTTGACCGCAGCCTCCGTCCCCTTGCCAAATACGCCATCTGTATCGACGCTGTAGCCCTGGGCGGCTAAGGCCTGCTGAATCCCCAGGACACCCGTAGCGGCCGGCGCCGGGTCACTTGTCTTTTGCACGAAGCGGCTGCTCGTATTATCCGGTATATCACTGCCCATGAGGGCCCGGTACGTGGCCGCCCCCAAAATACCATCGGCAGTAAGGCCGTTCGCCTGCTGAAAGGCCTTGATCGCCTCTGTCGTGGCTGTACCATAATCGCCGTCAGCAGTAACACTATACCCGGCTGCCGCCAGCTGCTGCTGGACCGCCACAATCTGACTGCCCCGGTCACCGGGGTGGAAGGTTGCTCCGGCAAAAGAGACGGAAGCCAAAAAGCAGACGCACGTAAGGCCGGCTAATTTCTTTATCTGAAGCATTGTATCCCTCTTTTCTGACAGTACAGCAGGACGGCCCTGCAGCTGTCTGCTTACCTGCTCTTAGTACGTACCCATAATAGGGCACTCTATGAAACAAGCTATCCTGTGAGAAGGCCCACAGGATAGCTTGCTGTTACATGCGTATCATTCAAATCCGTCGTATATTATACCACAACTTCCTTCTATACGTCAAAATACCTATGTTGCATAGGTTTCATTACTAACGTCATCATCTTTACTTATTTATAAATGCTGTTGTATGCTCTCACAGTACAGTCAAAAAGACGGCCTCTGCCAAGGCAGGGACCGTCTTCTTTTACTGCAGCATACAGGGATTATTCGTCTTTCAAGATAGCGCCGAAGTTTGCGCTCGTAACCATAGCCCGGTAGCGTTTCAGGTAGCCCGTCACCTTTTTCGGTGGCTGCGGTACGACCTGCTGGCGCCGCAGAGCGATTTCTTCCGGCGAAAGGAGGAGCTCTACTTTATGGTTCGGAATGTCGATGGCAATCTGGTCGCCATCTTTTACATAGGCGATGAGGCCGCCGGCAGCCGCTTCCCGCGACACGTGGCCAATGGAGGCGCCGCGGCTGACACCGGAGAAACGGCCATCTGTAATGAGGGCACACGTACTATCAAGACCCATACCGGCCAGTGTCGCTGTAGGTCCCAGCATTTCCCGCATACCCGGGCCGCCCTTAGGTCCTTCGTAACGGACGACGACGGCATCGCCGGCCTGGACACGGCCTTCCCGCAGGCCCTGGCTGCACGCTTCTTCACTGTCAAAGCACTTGGCCGGTCCCGTATGGACCATCATTTCCGGCAAGACAGCGCCCTTTTTGACGACGGCACCATCAGGAGCCAGGTTGCCATAAAGGACGGCCAAGCCGCCGGTCTGGCTATAGGCATGTTCCCGGTCACGAATGACATCGTCATCCCTAATAGCCGCGCGTTCCAGACGCTGGGCCCACGTGCCTTCAACGGTCCGGGCCGTCGTATCGATGAGGCCCATTTCGTCCAGCCGTTTCATGACGGCACTGAGGCCGCCGGCATTGTTGAGGTCGACGAGGAAGTGCTGGCCTGCCGGATTGAGCTTGACAATGTGCGGCACAGCTTCGCTGATATCGTTGACGTGATTGAGGTCAAAGGCTAAGCCCGCTTCATGGGCAATAGCCGGCAAGTGGAGCATCGTATTGGTCGAGCAGCCCAGGGCCATATCGGCAGCCAGGCCGTTGCGGATAGACGCAGCCGTAACAATTTGACGCGGCAGAACCTGGTCGCGTACGAGATCCATGATTTTCATGCCGGCGTGCTTAGCCAGGATGATGCGCTGACTGTCGACAGCGGGAATCGTACCGTTGCCCGGCAGGCCCAGGCCAAGGATTTCCGTCATACAGTTCATGGAGTTGGCCGTAAACATACCGGCACAGCTGCCACAGCCCGGACAGGAATGTTCTACAATATCGGCCGCTTCGCTTTCGCTCAGCTTGCCCGTGCGGACCGCGCCGGGAGCTTCAAAGGCGTCCGTCAGGGCGACGGTCTTGCCGTTTGCCCGGCCGGGCAGCATCGGGCCGCCGCCGCAGAAAATAGACGGAATATTGACGCGCAGGGCTGCCATGAGCATGCCCGGCACGATTTTATCACAGTTCGGAATGAAGACCAGGCCATCAAAGGGATGGGCGTTGGCCATGATTTCTACGGAATCGGCAATGTGTTCCCGGCTGGGCAGGGAATAAAACATGCCTTCATGGTTCATGGCAATGCCATCACAGACGCCGATGGACGGAAATTCAATAGGCATACCGCCGGCCAGGCGGATGCCGGCTTTCACGGCTTCGGCAATGCGGTCCAAGTGCATATGGCCCGGGATAATTTCATTTTTGGCACAGACCACGCCGATGAGGGGCCGGTCCAATTCTTCCTGCGTCAGGCCCAAAGCCCGGAACAGGGCCCGGTGGGGAATACGGTCGACACCGCTCTTCATCAAATCACTTCGCATACGACATACCTCCTATTTGTACAGGCATTTGGCCAGTTTGATAAACAATTCATCCCGTTCTTTAATGGCTTCGTCCGCCTTATCACCGGAATAATCGTAGTAGCCCTGGCCGCTCTTTACTCCCAATTTACCATCTTCCACGAGGCTGTGCAAATAAAGAATTTTCTTCCTTACTATTATCAAGGCAGCAAAGAGATACTGGGAAATATGATCGAACGTATCGAGTCCGCCCAGGTCGGCAATGCGGAAAGGTCCCAGCGCTGCCAGGCGCAGGCCCATGCCGTATTTCATGACGTCGTCAATAGCCTCTCTGCCAAGAGATCATACGTAAAATCAGACGCTGCTGTAAACAGCAGCGTCTGATTTTACAGTGCCGTCCCCCGCTTAGGCACAAAGAAGCGGTCCGTATCGACACCTTCGTGCCGGAGGAGGTAGATTTTCTTAGCGAGGCCGCCGGCATAGCCTGTGAGGCTGCCGCTCTTACCGACGACGCGGTGACAGGGCACGATAATCGTAATGGGGTTATGGCCTACAGCACCGCCGACGGCGTGGGGATTTTCTTTCTTCCCCGTTTTTTCCGAAAGGGCCGCAGCCAGGTCGCCATAGGTCACAGTCGTACCGTAGGGGACGCGGCAAAGAATGTCCCAAACGGCCTTACGAAAGGGCGTGCCCGCCGGCGCCAGGGGCAGCTCCAACGGGTCTGGCCGGGCACCGGCAAAATAGCGGTCCAGCCAGTCCGCAGCCGCCGCAAGGACCGGCAGGTCCGGTTTTTCTTCCCACTGCGCGCCGAGGGTGGCCTTTTCATATTTTTGTCCGGCTATCCAGAGCCCCGTCAGGCCTGTACCATTGCTGGCCAGGAGAACCGGACCGATAGGCGTAGTATACGTACGTGTATATTCCATATGTGCCTCCTTAGAATGCGTCCCATTCGGCAAAGCGTTCGTTCATGCGCTTTTTCTTGAATTTCGTTTCTTCCTTCTTCCCTTCACCAAAGGGCAGGCGGCCTGCTGCGGCTGTGCGTTTATAAAACAGGGTAATGGCTTCGCTTTCGCTCAGTCCCAGGCGGTCGAATACGGCCTTGGCCTCCTTGCGGACGGCTTCATCCAGTTCAATTTCCATGGTCCATGCCTCCTTTTTGTTCTTCATGACGGCGGGCGGCATCGGCGTTGATCCCGTCCAGCGTGTCCATATGCCAAATGGCATAAAAGAGGGAGCGCAAAAGGGTCACGGCCAGGACAGCACCGGTCCCTTCACCCAGGGATAAGTCGGCCCACAAGGGCACGTCGTATTCATCAAAGCCGGCGTAGCGCAGGGCAGCGCTCATGCCCGGTTCCTTGCTCATATGCGACGGCAGGGCGTAGTCGCGTACGTCCGGCTGTAACTGCACAGCGGCGGCCAAGGCGGCAGCCGTAATGAAGCCGTCAATATAAAAGGGTATGCCCTTGTCGGCACAGGCCCGCATAGCCGCCGTCAGGGCTGCCAGGTCAAAGCCGCCTACGTATTGCAAAATATCTGCCCCATCGTGGAGAGCAGGCGCATAGCGCGTAAGCGCCGTACGGATCAGCTCCTGCTTGCGCAGGGCCAGGCGGAAATTCCCATGGGACGAGCCGTAGCCCGTGAGGCTGGCCACATCGCCCCGGGTAAGCCCCAGGAGCACGGCGGCAGAGGTCGTCGTATTGCCAATGCCCATTTCGCCAAAGGAAAGGAAATTATAGCCCTCTGCCGCGGCTTTTTCTACGCGCTCCCGGCCGGCAGCAAAGGCCGCTTCCAGCTGGTCCCGCGTCATGGCCGGGCCATAGGCAAAATCAGCCGTGCCCCGGGCAATTTTATAATCGAGACCGACACTGTCGGCGCTATCGATGCCCACATCGATAACCTCCCAGGGAATGCCGTTACAACGGCAAAAACAGGTAACGGCCGACGTGCCGGCCACCATGTGGCTGCTTTGCATATACGTAATTTCTGCCAGCTGCGCCACAGCGCCGGAGCGGCACACGCCGTTATCGGCGGCAAAGATCAGGTGCTTAGGCCGGAAGGACGTTTCCCAGCGGCCCCAGGCGAGAATGGCCTTCCGGGCCTGTCGTTCCAAAAGGCCCAGGCTGCCGGGCGGACGGGCCAGGTTGCGCAGCCGTTCATCTACTTCTTCTATAAATGTCATACTACAGTAACTCCTTTATACGCCAGATAGAGGCGTTGCAGCCTCTTCGTTTCGTCGTTGAGCGATCCCAGGCTGAGCCCATGGGGTACGGCCTTACCTGTTGCTTCCTCAATGGACACAAAGGAAATAAAGCATTCTGCCGCTTTTTCTTCACCGGGCAGCCGCCGCATGGCCAGGTAGACACCGACACTGCTCGTACCGGCATAGACCAGGGTACTGTCAATGCGGATTGTCTGATCCTTGTGCACAGGCCGCAAAAAGCGCAGGCCATCCAAGGACAGACAGACGATGTGGCCGTGTCCCAAAAAGGCCTGTACTGCCAAAAAACCACATTCGATGAAATACGCTGCTGCCTGCCCGGCAAACAGTGTACCATGGGGATTCAAATCTTTTCCCAATACCATATGAGCTGCTGAAACGTGCTGATCCTTCCCTGCCACGGACGATTCCTCCTGTCTGTACATACTATGTATATTATACTATATAGTGCCTTGGGAATGCTTGAAAAATATATTCTTTTGCGTCATAATATAGTGTAGGTTAAAAGGAGGTTCTCCATTGTCTACTATAAAAGATATTGCCAAAGAGGCTGGCGTATCCATTGCCACCGTATCGATCGTACTCAACGGGAAGGGCAAAGAACGTAAGATTTCTGAGGAAACGCAGACCCGTATTTATACAATTGCACAACAACTGAATTATGTCCCCAACCAATCCGCCAAAAAGCTGCGTGTCGCCCAGGAAGACAGTTACGCCATCGCCTTTTATTGGGCAACAGACTTCCGCATCAATTATCTGGCCCGCATTACCTTAGGGATCCAGGAAGGCATTATGAAGCAAAATAAAAATATCCGCCTGACGGTCATGCCCTATAAGGTAGATCAGCTGGAAAAGCTGATGAAATCGACACAAAATGAATTCTTTAACGGCATTATCATTGCCAACATGTCGGATAAGGATATGGAGTTCCTGAATACAGATTTCGTACCACCCTGTCCCATCGTCTTATTCAACCGGGAATCGCCCAAATTCAGCAGCGTCACTATGGATAACTACAAGGTCGGCCAGAGCGTCGCCCGTCATTTCCTGGACAAGGGGCTCTTCGACGCCGGGGTCCTCACACATGATACGACCTTCCCCATTATGCGTCAATGGATGCAGGGCTTCCTCGACACGTACCGCGACGCCGGTCATGCCATTAGCGAAGAAAATATTTTCCTCTGCCAGACATCCTCAGCCAGCGCGTTTGAAGTCTGCAAGCGCATTCACGCCGAACGCCGCATGCCCCGGGCTATGTTTTGTGAATCCGACGTACTGGCCCACGGCATGCTCTTCGCCTGTCACGAGCTGGGCATCGCCATTCCTGACGCCGTAGAAGTCTTTACGGTCGGTATCAATATGCCGGAAATCAACGATTACACCGTACCGTCCCTTTCACGGATCGATATTCCCATGGGGGAAATCGGCGAAGACTGTCTGCATCTGGTCGTCGATCTCATCGAAAAGAAACAGCCCATGCCGACAGTAGAATATTTGGAAGGCAAAAAAATTATTGGCCAATCGTCTCCCCTTGGCTGAACCAACGCAGAAAAATCCTGATGAGCCGCGCTCATCAGGATTTTTTTACTGCTTCGTATAGGTGGCAATGAGGCCGTGCCGCTCGGCATGATACCACGCGTCGACGGCAACGCCGGCGTTCTCCAGGCACGCTTGCAGCGGCCCTTCTTCGTCCAGGTCATAGCGCAGGGAAAAGCCGCATGTCGATACGATGCGCCCCGGCGTCGGGATAATGCGCACGTGCAGGCCCGCAGCCTTGCCCGTATCTTCTGCCCGCATGGCAATGCGCGTTGACGCAAAGAGGGCTACGCCAAAGGTTTCCGTCATCACGGCCGGACGATGCGGTTTGCCGTACGCATCATTTCAATGATCCGGAACATGTTGGTAATTTCTCCGACGGCTACGTCGTCTGTGAGGCCGTAATAATTGAGGCACGCGCCGCAGGCATAAATTTCCACACCGGCTGCAGCCAGCTTCTGGAGGTCTTCCAGGGATTCGGACGTCTTCGTTACCAAGGGGACGCCGCCGTTATAAAAGATAATCCGCTGGGGCAGGACGTCCTGTTCCGTCAGGGTATAAATAAAGGTCTTCAAGAGGTTGCGGCTGAACTTTTCGTCGCCGACGCCCATCATAGGCGAATTAATGACGACGATATACGCCTCCGACGTCGCTTCCGGCACAGCCGGAGCTGCCGCAGCAGTCGTTTCCGGAGCTGCGTCCGTCTTGGCAATGACGACCGTATAATGGGTCGGCGAATCTACCGTCAGGGCATACGTGTAGCCCAGCTGGTCAGCCATTTTCTTCAGGTTTTCCGTAGCAATTTTATTATCTACCACGGTCGTTACGGCGTCGTGCTCTTTGAGGGCCTTGCGCGTTTCAATGACCGGTAAGGGGCAGGCTTTGCCCAATGCATCAATCGTAAACATATGCTTCACACTCCCTAATCAATATAAATTTCTTTTTCCGCTTTTTCTGTGATTACGCCGAAATCGGCTGCCGGAATGCCGGCCCGCTGCAGGTCCTCTGTCAGGGCTGCTGCTTTTTCCGGCCCGGCGGCTACCAAGAGGCCGCCCGACGTCTGCGGGTCAAAGACAATTTCTTCCAGGCCGAAATCGTCGTGGCCAAAGGCCACCTGCGCCTGGAGATAATCGCGGTTGCGCTGGCCGCCGGCCGTAAGGATGAAATTCTTCGCGCCGGCATAGGCTTCCTCAAAATAAGGCAGGCGCCGGGCGTCAATACGGGCCGAAAAGGCACCGTGCAGCATTTCGTGCAAATGGCCGCACAGGCCAAAGCCCGTCACATCGGTGCAGCTGTGTACGCCATAGGGACGGATAATATCCATGGCGTATTTATTGAGGGTACACATACTCTTCACGGCTGCCTCAAAGCCTTCCCGGCTGATTTCACCGGCACTGTAGCCGATGGTCAGGATGCTCACGCCCAATGGCTTGGTCAGGATCAGGTGATCGCCCAGCTGGCACGTATCGTTGCGCAGGATCGCCTGGGGATGGACCGTACCGGTCACGGCCAGTCCGTATTTGACGGTGCGGTCGTGAATTGAATGGCCGCCCGAAAGGAGTGCACCTGCTTCCTGTACGGTTTCTGCACCGCCGCGCAGGATTTCCTTTAAGATGCCAAAATCCTTTTCTTCCGGGAAGGCGACGATATTGAGGGCCGCGAGGACATCCCCGCCCATGGCGTAGACGTCACTCAGGGCGTTGGTCGCCGCAATGCGGCCAAAGAGATAGGGATCGGTCACCATAGTCGGGAAAAAATCCACCGTCTGTATGAGGGCCAGATCAGGACGCAGCTGAATGACTGCCGCATCATCAGACGAATCGTAGCCGACTAATAAATCCGGGCTTTGCCGGCGCGGCAAATCTGCCAGCAGCCGTCCCAGATTGCCGGCACCTATTTTAGCATTGCAGCCGCCGCAAACGACGAGCTGTTCCATATCTTCCATAGACTGCCTCCTTATGGATTCATTTTTCTTCTCTCTTATTATACCGTTATGGCAGCAAAAGGGGCTGTGAAATAACGCCCCTATAAAAACGAATGAGGATCACTGGCTCGAA
>NZ_JAQDBC010000019.1:0-44339 GCF_027681725.1 Caecibacter sp. AF58-12pH5A
AACGCATCTTCTTTTATGATACCTAAAAAAACTTACACACTTAACTTGACAAACCCTTTGCCTCATTCATGTTTCATATGTCTTTCATTTAAAACATTTTATTTCATTAGTTTCACACATCTGAATTAACATTTTTCATTTTTTTATCGTCTGCAAGTCTAATAAAAAAATTATAGAGCGAATTCCAAGTTAACTTTTTCTATACTTGAAGTTCGCTCTATAAGATAAATCCTTCACAATATAATAGTATGGATAAAGAGATTTACATGAATGTATCCCCGCCTATAGAAGCGGAGGCTTTTTCCTGTTACGAGAACAGTACAGTAACATGAACCTACGACGGCTTACGTGCTCTCATCAGGCATATATTCTCATACACCCCATTTTATTTTTACGAGATTGCCTAGGCAAATTCCATCTAGTTTCTTCTCAACTATTTACAATCATCACTTAAACTGTTTCATCTTCCGCCACAACGTCGTCCGGCTCATGCCCAGGAGTTCCGCCGCTTTGCCATAATGATAATGCGTTTTTTCCAGGGCTGCCCGAATGCGTTCGTATTCATCCATGCCTGAGCCGGGAGGCGCTGCTTCTGATTCAGGCATAGCAGCTTCTGCCTTAGTATCTGTTTCTACGGATACGGGTTTGTCTGCACTGCCGTATACGCCGCCCGTGAGGGCTACGCGCAGGTCGCTTTCCTGCAATTCCCGTCCTTCTGTGAATACGGCGACGCGTTCGGCTACGTTGTACAGTTCTCTAATGTTGCCGGCCCAGGGCTGCTGCAGGAGGCATTGTTCTGCCTGGGCTGTCATCCCTTTCCAAATGATGCCATTCCGGTTATAAATGGTCGTAAGAAAGCGTTTAAACAGAGTCACTACGTCAGCTCCCCGTTCACGCAAGGGTGGCAGGACCAGGTGCAGTGTATTGAGGCGATAATAGAGATCCAGGCGGAACAGGCCTGCCCGGCTCATTTCGGCTAAATCGCGGTTCGTCGCGGCGATGACCCGTACGTTGACGGGAATAATCTGATCGTCGCCGACACGCATGATTTCGTGTTCCTGCAAAACGCGCAGGAGCAGGCCCTGCATGCGCGGCGAAATTTCAGCAATTTCATCCAAAAAGAGGGTGCCGTTGTGGGCTGCTTCAAAGAGGCCGAGTTTCCCGCCCTTACGAGCATCCGTAAAGGCCCCTTCCACGTAGACAAAGAGTTCACTTTCCAGGAGGTTTTCCGACAAGACGGCGCAGTTGATGGCCACAAAAGGTTCATTTCGTCTGCGGCTGGCGTTATGAATACTCTGGGCGAACAGTTCTTTCCCAGTCCCTGTTTCCCCATTGACGAGGACATTGGCATCGGACTTGCTGTATTGTTGTGCCAAGTGAATCGTATCCTTTAACGCAGGACTATCGCCAAAAATATCGGCAAACGTCGCCTTGGCTACATGGCCTTTTTTATTTTTCTTACGCCGTATTTCGTTGCCCAGATTTTGTACCTTCAGGACCGGCTGAAAAGCCGCCACGGCACCAATGGTCTGTTCACCTGCCTGCATAGGGACGCAGTTCAGGTTAATATCCTGGTCGTTCACGCGCACGATGTGGTTGAGCACGGGCTGGCCTGTTTCCAAGACCATTTGCAGTGGCAGTTGGGGCAATAGGGAGACGAGGCGCTGTCCGCCGCATTGTGGCGAAAGGCCTGTAATATTGGCGGCTTCCCTGTTGATCATGAGGATTTCACCATTGCGGTCGACGGCAATCATACCGTCACTCGTATAGTTCAAAATAACCTGAAACAGTTCGGCCCGCCGCCGTTCCTGCAGGGAAAGGTGATAGGCCCGCTTGGCTTCTACCAGTGCCTGATAGACTGCTTCTTTACCGGAGCTGATGCGCACGACAGAAAAGCCCAGCTGGCGGGCAATGATCGTCGCCGTTACGCCGCCTATGACAGCGCGGATGCCTTGGTCGCGCATGCGTACTAATTGCGCGTGAATTTCTTTTTCTTCATCGGCTTCTGCCGTTACCAGCTCTACCGGGATCAGCTGGGAAATATTTTGGGTGCCATAAATCATTTCCTTGGTGCCAATAAAACCGATACGCCCGTCACCATATTCTTTTTTACAGGCCAGCGCCGCCCGCATGATGTCATAGCCACTGATTTTTAGTTCCGTTACCGGCACGTGATGCAGTATTTTCTTTAGTTTGCGGTACGTCGCGCCGCGGGCAATGACGACATCACCGGATACGGAAATGTCGCCTAAAATCTGCGTGCCTAATTTTAAAATTGTTTCCAGCTGCCACGCTTCTGTATCCTGCTTTTGCTGTTCCACAAAGGTCTGGGAGACGACATCCTTCATTTCCATATATGGCAAGAAAAAGGTGATTTTCATGCGTTTTTCTCCTTACTTACACGTTTCCTGCCAGCCTGCGCTTAGCGGCAAAGATTATTCCGTACATTGACGACGAAATCCTGTACATTCGTCACGATGGAGCTGACACTGAGACTGCCCCGGTCGCGCAGCTTGTTGACGGCAAATTCCGAAATATCGACACAATAGAAATACGTTGGCCGTACGTGTCCGTCGACGACCCGATAGGACGGGAACATGTTGCCCGTAGCAATGGAGTGCAGCATCGTTGCCATGCAGATGACCGTCGTGGCATTGCGGATCATGTCGCGCATAGCATTTTGGGCTTCATACACGTTGCCAATGACTTCCGGCAATGGCCCGTCATCGCGGATGGACCCGGCCAGGACAAAGGGGATGTGGCAGCGGTCCAATGCGGCAATGATGCCGTTATCCAACTTTTCCTTTTCGATAAATGTATGGATGGAGCCATATTGGCGTACCTTGTTGATCGTATCCAAGTGATTATAATGGCCTAAGGGAGCCAGTTTTTGCGTATACACATCCTGTCCTAGGGCAGTACCCAAATAGGCAGCTTCCAGATCGTGTGTTGCCAGGGCATTACCGGCCATGAGGCCGTCGACATAGCCGGCCCGGACGAGATCGGCAAAGGCCGCACGGGCATCGGCATCGAACGCGCAGGCCGGCCCCATGACCCAGACGATTTTCCCATGCTGCTTTTCATACTCGAGCAGTTCATAGACAGAATCGTAATCTTTAGAATATGCCGTTTCCCGCGAGCGGCCGGTCCGGAAGATAAAGGAATCATCCGTGTCTTCCCGGTCTGCCAAAAAGCCTGTATCATGGACGTAGATTCCTTCTTCGCCCCGTTCCTTACGGCCAACGACGACGAGATCGCCTTGTTTCAAATTGCGGAATTCGACGACGGCAATGCGGCCGCCGGCATAAACAGGTACACAATCCATGCGGCTTTCTTCTGCCAATAGCCACGTGCCGTGGACTTTAAAATATTCCGGGAAGATCGACATGGAATGGTACCGGTCCGGCGCCACACCATCCCGTGGTGCCGGTACCAGCGTCGCATCAGGCGCAGCTGTAAATAACGGCAATGTAAAATCTGGTGCTGTATACGAAGGCATAGACCAAGTCATAGTAATTCCCCCTAACGACAATTCCCTATAAAGACGCTGATTATATATGTTCTTTATATATTCTATCATGCTCCGGTAAAATCAACAACGACACGGTGCGCTGACAAAAATATGCCTCTTTACAAGGCTAAGAACGTCTTTTATAATAAGGCGTAATTAGAAAGAAGGAGGTTCTCATGGCCGAAGAACATGTAAAGCGTGGTTTCATTTGTGCTACTGCCGGTGCCCTCAGCTGGGGTATGTCCGGTACGTGTGGCCAATACTTATTTACATACTATACAATAGATGCCCTGCTGCTCACCAATATGCGTATGATCGGTGCCGGTGTCGTACTGCTGGCATTGGTCTTAGGACTGCAGCGCCCGACGCTGGTTCACGTCCTGCACAGCCCGCGCGATATGCTCCATATCGTTATTTTTGCTGTTTTCGGGCTTATTACCTGCCAGGCGACCTATCTTTCCGCTATTGAATACGCCAACGCCGGCACGGCAACGGTATTACAATCACTCAACGTCGTGCTCATGTCGACCATTGCGGCCATCCATCTCCGCCGTCTGCCTAATGCCTGGCACATGCTGGCCATCCTGCTCGCCTTAGGCGGCGTCTTTCTCATCGCTACAGGCGGCGATTTCCACCACTTGATCATTTCACCGCTGGCCCTGGTCTTTGGCTTTGGCTCGGCTGCCTGCTCTGTTTTATATACGATTTTGCCCAGCGCCCAAATCCGCAAATGGGGCACCTTGCCGGTCAACGCTCTGGCCATGCTGATCGGCGGCATGGCCTTAGGCCTGATCATCACGCCGTGGCACGCCTCGCTTAATCTGGATTTCTCCGGCTGGATGGCCATTGCCTTCATCGTCCTCATCGGCACGGTCGCTTCGTTTACCTTATTTTTGCGCGGCGTCGGCGATATTGGCCCCGTAAAGGCCACCTTTATCGGTACCTTAGAGCCTTTATCGGCTACGGTTTGCTCGTTTCTTCTCCTCGGTACGCCCTTTACGGCAACGGATATTACAGGTTTTGCCTGTATTCTGGCTACAGTGTACTTGGTTACCATGAAAACGGCCTGAGGTCATTCTCAATTTTATTTTCAATTTCATTGACACACTCCCAGGGCTGCTATATAATAGCTGTATTGCTTCAAGGGAGTAATCAGTACATACACATGTACAATAGTATCAACATCCTGGTGTATACACCCGGTGCTATTTGAAATGATGAGACTTGGAGACAGTATTCTTGCTGTCTTCAGGTCTTTTTTTTGACAGAAAACGAGGGAGATATTGTGACTACACTGGAATTATTCATCCTGGCTTTGAGCCTCTCTATGGACGCTTTTGCCGTCTCTGTCTGTAAGGGCCTGTCCCTGGGGCAGACAAGAGTCCGGCATATGCTCATTGCCGGCGCCTGGTTTGGCGGCTTTCAGGCCCTCATGCCGACGATAGGCTACTATTTAGGCAGCTTCTTTTCCGCCTATATCATGCGCTACAACAGCTGGATTTCCTGTCTCATTCTCGTTCTCATCGGCGCTAACATGATCCGCGAGGCCGGTGGTGAAGAAGAGGAAAATGCGTCTCTCGCCGCAGGTACTATGTTCTTCCTGGCCATTGCCACGAGCATCGACGCCCTGGCAGTCGGCGTAACGTTTGCCTTTATGGGCGTTTCCATCGTCTACGCCGCTGTCTGTATTGGCCTGACTACCTTTGTCTGTTCGGCTGTGGGCATCAAGGTCGGCAGTCTCTTCGGCCTGCGTTATAAGGCCGGTTCGGAACGGCTGGGCGGTATCGTCCTGATTCTCATTGGCCTGAAGATTCTCTTCCAGGGTCTGGGCCTGATCTGATCCGTATTTCGTGGTAAAAAAAGACCGTATAGGCAACAAAAGCGCTGCCCATACGGTCTTTCGTTATGCTTTTCTAATTGCTGCCTGCTGCGTATCCCAGAGGACGATATGGCCTTTTTCAAGGGACGCCTGCACGTCAATGGTGCGTTGGTTGCGCGAGCCCTTAAAGAGGAGTGTGACATCCTTTTCTGCCAAGATAAATTCGCCGTCTACGAGAACGTCGATGTACGACAGGAGTTCCTTCGTTTCCGGTACGGAATGTGCCATACGGCCCAGGAGATCCCTGTCAAAGAGATAGCCTGTAAAGCACCAAATATCCTTTTGGGGATACTGTGCCTTAACCTGGCGCAAGAGCGGCAAAAGGCCCTTTTGGTTGACCGGTTCCATAGGTTCGCCGCCTAAGAGGGTCAGGCCCTGGTAGCAGTCTTCCCCCAGTTTTTCCAGAAGCTCCCCTGCTACGTCTGCCGTAAATGCCTGGCCGTAATCAAAGTTCCAGGTCATCTCGTTGAAGCAGCCCGGGCAATGGTGGGTGCAGCCTGAGACAAAAAGACTCAGACGCACGCCGGGACCATTGGCTATATCGTATTCTTTAATTTCTGCGTAATTCATAGTTCATCCTTTAGAGATGGAGAACGCGGTCCTTGATTTCCTGGGTCCGGCCCTGATTCCAGAACTGAGTGCCGATGTAGCCGCACGTACGGCGGGCAACGGACATCTTTTCCTGGTCACGGTTGCCGCAGTTCGGGCATTCCCAAATCAATTTTCCCGTTTCATCTTCAATAATCTTGATTTCACCATCGTAGCCGCAAACTTCACAATAGTCGCTCTTCGTGTTCAGTTCGGCATACATGATGTTGTTGTAAATATATTTCATGACCGTCAGGACGGCAGGAATATTATTCTGCATATTCGGCACTTCTACGTAGCTGATGGCGCCGCCTGGCGAAAGGCGCTGGAAGTCGGCTTCAAACTTCAGCTTGTGGAAGGCATCGATCGGTTCCGTTACGTGGACGTGGTAACTATTGGTAATGTAGTTCTTGTCCGTTACACCTTTGATGATGCCAAAGCGTTTCTGCAAGGCCTTGGCAAAGCGGTACGTCGTCGATTCCATGGGGGTGCCATAGACAGAATAACTGATATTTTCGGCATCGCGCCATTCCTTGCACTTGTCATTCAAGTGCTGCATGACCTGGAGGGCAAATTCGCGGCCTTCCGGCGTCGTATGGGATTTGCCGAGCATGCGCATGCACATTTCATAGAGGCCGGCATAGCCCAGGGAAATGGTCGAATAGCCATTAAAGAGCAGGCGGTCGATGGTTTCGCCTTTCTTCAGACGGGCCAGGGCGCCATACTGCCAAAGGATCGGTGCTACGTCAGAAACGGTGCCCAAGAGGCGTTCATGGCGGCAGCGCAGGGCCCGGTGGCAGAGATCCAGGCGTTCATCCAAAATCTGCCAGAATTTTTCCATATCACCATAGGACGAGCAGGCTACGTCAACGAGGTTGATCGTAACGACACCCTGATTGAAGCGGCCGTAGAATTTATGCGTGCCGTCAGCCTTGCGCTGGGAATCTTCTACGGTCAGGAAGGAACGGCAGCCCATGCACGTGTAAACGTTGCCCTGTTTCAGCTGCTTCATGATTTTTGCCGAAATATAGTCCGGCACGAGCCGTTTGGCCGTGCATTCTGCAGCCTGTTTGGTCAGATACCAGTACGGTGCATCTTCTGAGATGTTGTCTTCATCGAGGACATAAATCAGTTTCGGGAAGGCCGGTGTAATCCAGACGCCCTTTTCGTTTTTGACGCCCTGCATGCGCTGGCGCAGGACTTCTTCGATAATGAGGGCCAAGTCGTCCCGCGTCTGTCCTTCCGGTACTTCGTCGAGGTACATGAACATGGTGACGAACGGTGCCTGGCCATTACAGGTCATGAGCGTAATGAGCTGGTACTGGATCGTCTGGATACCGCTCTTTACTTCTTCCCGCAGCCGGCGGGCCACAATTTTATGAATGACTTCCGGATTCATGCTTTCGCCGCAGAGCTTGCGTTCTTCTTCAACCTGGCGGCGGATCTTTTGACGGCTAATGTCGACGAAAGGTGCCAAATGGGCCAGCGTAAAGGACTGGCCGCCATACTGGTTGCTGGCCACCTGGGCGACGATCTGCGTCGTTACGTTGCAGGCCGTAAAGAAGCTGTGCGGTTTTTCGATGAGTGTTTCGCTGATGACCGTGCCGTTTTGGAGCATGTCTTCCAAATTGATGAGGTCGCAGTTGTGTTCCTTCTGGGCGTAGTAATCCATGTCGTGGAAATGGATAATGCCCTGTTCGTGCGCCCGGATGATGTCTTCCGGCAAGAGGACGCGCCGGGTCAGGTCCTTGCTGACTTCACCGGCCATATAGTCGCGCTGTGTCGAATTGATGACCGGGTTTTTATTGGAATTTTCCTGTTTGACTTCTTCATTCATCTGTTCAATGAGGGCCAGGATGCTGTCATCTGTCGTATTCGTCTTACGGGAAATTTCCCGTTTATAGCGATAGCGTACATATTTCTGGGCCACTTCGTAGCCACGCATTTCCATAATGCCCTTTTCTACCATATCTTGTATATCTTCTACGTTGATGGCATGGGGCAGGGAGGAAATATTCTTGGCAATCGTATCGGCAACGGCCCGGATTTGATAGGGGTTCATTTGATGAACATCGTCTACTTCATTATTGGCCTTCGTAATGGCATTGATAATTTTCTTAATATCAAAGCCTACTTCCTGGCCATTCCGCTTGATGACGTTGACCTTTACGTGTACATTTTCCATGGGTTCCATCTGCTCCATTACCAATCTCCTCATTTCCTTTAAAAATTCATAATCTTCTTATCTTATACCAAATATGGTTATTATCTTTATCCGTACATACAACATATAGTGTTTGGTGACGTGTTCTATGATACTACAAAATAGAGGAAATGGGAATACCCTAATTTTTGAATTGCCAAATCGTCATAGACAGGTCCTCTTTGATGCCGTTGCTTTTCGTACAGACAAGGGCCAATTTTTTCGTGTATACTATGATAAAACTTGTTATTATAAAAAGAAAGGACTCGCCATGACCCTGATCAACCAAAAAATGAAAGACCTGTTATTACAGCTTGTCCCGAAATACCGCCAGCTTAGTGATGATTTTTTTAGCGGCCGTATTTCGCCGATACAATATATGGGCGCTTCCGGCAGTTTCGGCAGCTATGCCGAACGGGGCGGCCAGACAGCCATGCTGCGCCTGCGCTTTATTGCCGGTGCCATAAGCCATGACCAGCTGGCCTACCTGGCAGACTGCATCGAAACCCATGCGATCCAAAAGATTCACTTCACGAGTGGCCAGGCCCTGCAGTTTCATCACTTGAGCGGGCCGGAGGTTCTCGACATTTATGCTGAAGCCCTGGAGCACGACGTCTTTGGCACGGCCAGCGGCGGCAGCCATTTCAGCAGCATTGCGGCAGACCCGTTGCGCGGCATCGACCCGGCAGAAACGTTCGACATCAGTCCCTACGTACGGGCCGCCGCTGCCTACAGGCTGGCCGTGTTTCCGACGCTGCGCCTGCCCCGTAAGTTTAAGATCGCCTTTACGGCTAGCCGGCGCAACGAAACGCATGCGACCTTTAAGGATCTGGGCTTTGTCTGGGATGGTAACGGCGGCTTTGACGTCTATGCTGCCGGCGGCTTAGGGCCGCGTCCGCAAATGGGCCTTTGCCTCGCCCGTCATACGGAGCCGTCCCAATGCCTGTATTACCTGGATGCTATGCTGCAGCTCTTCAGTGAACACGGCAATTACGAAGCCCACGCCCGGGCCCGCAGCCGCTATTTGCTCCTGACCCTGGGCGAAGAGGAATTTCGCCGCCTCTTTGCAGAGTACCTGGAAAAAGCCCGGAAAAAAGAGCTGGACATCGTGCCGGAGCCAGGTGTCGCTGCGCCCGGGGCGATGCCGCCGGTCGTACAGGCTGACAGCCGCATACAGCCACAAAAGCAAGACGGCCTCTATTATATCCACTATCAGCCCCGCGGTGGTCTGCCTAAAAAAGAAGTCTTTACGGCCCTCCTGCGCTATGTATCCACCTGCCCTGAAGCAGCAGGACGCCTCGGCATGGACAGCTCCTTTTACGCCATCAACCTGCGGCCTGACGAAGCAGCCCGGGCCCTCGCCATCATAGACGGCGATACGGCCAAAGATGCCTTCCACGCTTCGGTCGCCTGCATTGGCGCTACGACCTGCCAAATGGGGATCCGCGACGCCCAGGCCTGCCTGACAGCGTTGCTGCAAGCCCTGGATGCATCCGGCGTGGCAACGCGCTATTTGCCGCAGCTGCATATTTCCGGCTGCCATTTCTCCTGTGGCGGCCATCAGGCAGGCCGCATCGGCCTGCGCGGCGCCTTAAAGATTGTCGATAAGCATCCCTACCCGGCGTACGTCGTCAGTGCCGGCGGCAACAGCCACCTCGGCCAGGAAGCCTTCGGCGAGGAAGTTGCCACCTTGAAGGAAGAAACGCTGCCCCCCTTCTTTACGGCTCTCGCAGCCGTCCTGGAAGAAGCCAGGCAGCCTTTTACCGACTGGTATCCCCGGCATATAGCAGAATTTACAGCGTTGGCCCGGTCGTTTGAGTAAAAAGAATCCGGTTTCTCCCGCGGAGAAACCGGATTTTTATTACGCTTTCGTGTTGGTTGTCTGCGCCATCGGTGTCAGCGTACCACCACCGGGCAGTTTTTTTGTCTGGCCCTGAAGCCAGGCATTGGCTTCATTAGCCGCATCATAATATACGGTATGGCCATTACTGTGAATATTAGCCAGGCTTGTATCCGTATCGGTAAGAGCCGTCACGTACGAATCTTCCGTTACGTCCCATACGGAGTCCTGATCCAGGCTGAGTGCTGCTGCGTGTGCCTTTTGGCCGGCGTTAAAGGCGCCTTTAAAATGCGTGCCATTCTGTAAGGATAAGGTAAGTGTGCTGCCCTGATCAGCCGTTACATCACCCGTCAGATTTTGCCCGCTAATGGCATAGGCTACATTCGCCTGGGCCGGTGTGCCTGTACCCCACGAGCGGCTCGTCACTTCTACGCCGCCGGCGTCACCAGCACCGCTGGTCAAACGCAGACTGCTGCCTATACCGTTACCGGCCAGGGCATTTTTCCCAAAGGCTGCCTGCAGATTTTCCAGATTCTGCTGCTGATCCCGCCACATATTGGCAAACGGATCGGGAGCCGTCAGGGACTGATTCATCCAGTTTGAAAAGAAACGGCGCTGCGTCTGCCAGTCCTGGTCAATCCGTTGTTCCATCCGGTTCATTTGGCGCAAAAGCGCTGCATTGGAAGCAGCCAAATCATTGCTGCTGGCCTGGGAAACACTAGGATTATGAACCAAGGTCAGGGATAAAGCAAAGACGACAGCAAGAAATTTACAGGTTTTGTCTTGCATTGGCATCATCTCCTAGTATTGATTGTACTATATCTATGTCACGGTTTTGTCACAATCTGCACCGGTGTGTTCCCGGCCGTCCCGTTCTGGGCTCTGCCTGCCAAGCCTTTGAGATTCCCCTTTTTTTCTGCCTCAGCCGATGTTTCCCGTACAGCCTGGACCTGCTTTTGTACAGGCGGCGCCGCAATGGACGCCTCATCGATGACCGTACCATCATTCTTATAGGCAGTGACGACAAACGTGTCTGGTTTGACCTGCAGTGTCAGGTACATGGGCATATCGACGGGATTATAATAGACGGCATCACAATAGCGCTGCACCGTATCGGTATACGATTCCGTACCGGACCGGCCTGTCGTCACATAGGTCGTGCCGCCGGCAGCAGGCTTACCGTCCTGGAAGGGCTCTGTCCGGGCATAGCAGTGCTCATGGGCCGTAAAGACCAGGGGCACATGGTACTTATCAAAAAGGGGCATGAACCACGTCCCATTGAGATCCGGTATAGCCCAGGAGGTCGCCGTAATAGCCGGCCGGTGCATGAGGACGATGAGGCGTTTAGCCCGTTTTTGTGCTGCCGCCAGATCCTGATCGAGCCACTGGGCTTCCTCTTCCATCATCTGCGGATAGTCCGTATGGAGTTCTTCATAATCCGTATTCAGGGACACGTAATGAACGTCGCCGTAATCAAAGGAATAGGCCAGGCGGTTTTGCCCCTTCGGTGCATCATAGGGTACAGGAAAGAGTGCTTTATACGTATAAGGTTCACAAAAGGTCCAGTTCAGGGAATAGGCTTCATGATTGCCTAGTACGGGCGCAATGGGCATATGGGATGTCAGGATGTCGGCATTTTCATACCACTGGCGCCATTGATACCAGGACTGGCCGTTATCGCTGAGGTCTCCCATCATGATAAAAAAAGCAGCCTCCGGATGATGCTCATACGCTGTTCTGGCCGTACTGCCCCAGACGCCGTAATCGGTCGACTGGGAATCACCGAAGATGAGGACCTTGTAGGCATTGAGCTGTTCCGTCGTCGTATGGAAGGGAAACCAGCCGCTTTCCCCATCAGCCGTGGCGATTTTATATTCATATGCCGTATCGGGCTTAAGGCCCTGCATATAGGCACCATATGTATAGGGCGGCACCCAGTCTGCATCGTACACAGGCGGCCGCTTCGGGCTGGTAACGAAGGCCCGCTGTGTATCCGTATTTCCTTGCTGGCGGTATACGACGGTATAGTCACGGCGGCCGCTGTCGTCCTGCCAGGCTACCGTCTTTGCCGTAGCTGCATCACTGGCAACGATTTGTACCAGATTCGTAATGGGAATGGCTGCACTGCTGGCCAGGCCGGGCAAACAGGCAGCCACGAGGGACAGGAGCGTGCCTGTCCATTTTTTTATATCTATCATGGTATTGTCATCCTTTCTGTCGCAAAAGTAATTCTAGCACGAAAACAGAAAGTGGCAAGTTTTTTTCCTGTTGCCTGCCTATTAATGATATAATAAATGGTACATACAGCACGGATCGTGCAACATAACGTATTCTCATGCAAAGGAGCTTTACTATGACTGATATGACCTTGATGAACCAGCAATTGCGGGCCCTCGCAGACGCTGATGCCACATGGCTGCCCGTTTTTGCGAACGCTTCGGCCTTGCTCATGGATCACTTGCCGTCCATTAATTGGGCCGGCTTTTATCTGATACAGAAGGATCACCTCTTACTGGGGCCCTTTCAAGGAAAAGTCGCCTGCATCCATATTCCTATGGGAAAAGGCGTCTGCGGCACGGCAGCTGCAGAAGACAAGACACAGCGTATCGACAATGTCCACCTGTTTCCCGGCCACATTGCCTGTGACAGTTCGTCTAACTCGGAAATCGTCATCCCTATCCATAATGGAGACCACATCGTAGCCGTCCTCGATATAGACAGTCCTATTTATAACCGGTTTACACAGACCGATCAGGATAACCTGGAAGCCTTCGTGGCCACACTGGAAGAGATTACAGACTTTTCCCCGCTCGCGCTATAAGCTCGCTACAGCAATAATACAACGTAAGAGATTACGCTTGTTATTATATATTTTCCATCAAAAAAGAGGGATGTCCTATGAAACTGTTCAATTTCTATGTAAATGGTCACATTCATCTGGGGGTCTTACAAGACGGTACTGCCCATGATGCCACAGCCGGCGGGTATCCGGCTATTCCAGCAACGATGGAGCATGCCTTAAACGGGACTTTGTCCTTGCAGGCACTGGAAACAGCGGCTGCAAACGGTCCGGTCGTCGACGTGGAAACCATTCATTTTGCACCGGCCGTTACGGCACCAGAAAAAATTCTTTGCGTCGGCTTAAACTATGCCGCTCATGCCAAGGAATCCCACATGGAATTGCCAAAATATCCGACCTTGTTCAGCAAATTCAGCAACGCCCTGCTCGGCCATAAAGAAGCCATCCGCTTGCCGGAAACTGCCGAAAAATACGATTACGAAGCAGAACTGGTCATCGTCATCGGCAAGGAAGCACGACAGGTATCCAAGGAAGAAGCGCCTGACTATATCTTTGGCTATACGGCAGGCAACGATTTTTCCGCCCGGGACCTGCAGCTGCGCACAACCCAGTGGATTATGGGCAAGAGCTTCGACGGCTTTGCTCCCTTGGGACCGTATATCGTACCGGCCCAGGAAATCAACGCCAATCAGTTACAAATACAGAGCTACGTCAACGGCACGCTTCGTCAAAACTCTAATACGAGTGATTTGATCTTCGATCCCGCTACGATCGTCAGCTATATTTCTCAATACATGACCCTTAAACCGGGCGACGTCATTTACACAGGTACGCCTTCCGGTGTTATTCTCGGCTATCCGGAAGATAAGCAGGTATGGCTCAAGCCGGGTGATACAGTAACCATAAAGATTGAAGGCATTGGCGAACTGACCAATACGCTGACGCGGTAAGACCGGTCATTTCAGGGACAAAAAAAGTGCGGCAAGAGCAGAAACACCTGCTTTGCCGCACGCCCGCGGATTTCATTCTTCATGAACGGCTGCTTCGTCCTTTCCCAGGATTGCCGTGATATATGCCCGCGTATCGAGGACACGCCCCAGGCTTTTATCATAGTGCTTGACACCGAGAACGCCGATGAGCACACCTATAGCAGCGCCGATAACGCCCCAGAGGACGGTCGTCGTCAGCATGTAGCCTGCGAAACCGCCTACAGCTGCCAAAATCAACGGCATGATAAAACAGATAAAGGAACTGAGTACCAAGTGTGAGTCATCTACTTCGTAACGTACATAATTTCCTTCTTCTGCCCCTACGGTGTTGTAAGCTGTTATTATCACGTGTTCTGCTGCGGCACAGGCACTGCAAGCAACGTATAAGTGATCACGGTTTACTTTGATTTTTACCAAACCATCTTCATTTACTTCTTCGATGGTCCCTTCACCAATCCGCATAAGAATCACTCCCTTGTTTCTAATCAATAATAGTTATTGTTTATATCTATAGTATATCATGTATTGTCAACATGTGCAACGGAACGCCCGAAAAAAGGCACGTTCTTAGCGTTCCCTTAAGGAGAGGTTATCATGAGTTTAATCAAAGGTATTCATCACGCAGCCATCAAATGTTCCTGCCCGGCAGAATTCAAAGAAGTCCTTCACTTTTACACGGAAGTTCTCGGTTTGACCGTACTCCGTTCCTGGGGTGAAGGCAGCAAGGCCGGTGCCATGATCGACACAGGCTGTGGCGTCGTCGAAGTGTTTGCAGCCGGCAATGTATCTCATGCTACCGGTTCGATCCACCATCTGGCCTTGGCGACCGATGATCCCGATGCCTGCATTGCTGCCGTACGGCAGGCAGGCTATACCATTACGGTTGAACCGAAAGACGTCGTCATCGCTTCGGAACCGCCGTTCCCCATCCGCGTGGCCTTTGCTATCGGCCCGTGCGGAGAAGAAATCGAATTCTTCCACGAAAAATAATACACCTATGGCAAAGCCCGGACTTTTTCAGGTCCGGGCTTTTTTCTTACTGATTCACGACATTAATGGGTTTCCCCTGTAAAAACTGTCTTAAGTTATCTACAGCAATATCCATCAGACGCTGTCTGGCTTCCTTAGGTGCCCACGAAATGTGAGGCGTAATCAGGCAGTTAGGGAGCCCCAAAAGGGGATTGTCTTCCCTAATGGGTTCTGTAGAGACAACGTCTAAAGCAGCCGCAGCTACTTTACCAGACTTCAGGGCCTGTGCCAGATCTGCTTCTACGATCAACGGGCCGCGGGAATTGTTGATGAGGATGACGCCATCCTTCATCTTAGCAATTGTTTCCGCATTGACCAGTCCCTGCGTATCAGGGAATAAGGGACAATGGAGAACGATAACATCAGACTGGGCAAAGAGCGTATCCTGGTCTACGTACGTTGCTACAGCCTGCCCGGCTTCACTAACGAAGGCATCGTTCGCTATGACGCGCATGTTCAGGGCCCGGGCAATTTGTGCCGTCCGCTGGCCAATACGTCCCAGACCGATGATGCCCATCGTTTTTCCAGCCAGCTCAATCAAGGGATATTTCCAAAAGCTCCAATCGGCATTATGAGCCCATTCGCCACGCTGTACGGCCTCGTTGTGAGCACCTACGTGATGGCACACTTCCAGTAACAGGGCAATCGCCATCTGTGCTACAGAATCGGTTCCATACGTAGGAATATTGGTGACTACAATGCCACTTTCTTTCGCCGCTTCTACGTCTACGACATTGTATCCTGTTGCCAGAACGCCAATAAACTTCAGTGTCTGGCTCCCTTCCAGTACCGTCCGGGAAAGGGGCGTCTTATTCGTAAACACAGCGGTTGCCTCACGTATACGTTCAGCAATGACAGCGTCATTAGCGGGCGTTCTGTCATAGACAACCAACTCATCGCCTAGTTCCTGCAAGGCCTGCCAGCTAAGATCACCGGGATTTTCACAATATCCATCTAAGACAACAATTTTCATCCTATGCTTCCTCCTCAATTTGCAGTCAACAGCTGTTTCCAAATAGTAATAGAACGGCGAATAGCCGCATGGGCCTTTTGTGGATCCTTTTCCTTAATAGCCTGGATAATCGCATCGTGCGGGTAGCCCGCTTCTTCTATGACCGTAGCCGGGTTCTCTATGCCCCTCTGGATATAAGGCTTAAAATAATCCAGCACAAAGATATATATTTTTTCAATCAGCTTATTTTGCGCGATCCGCACTAACAGCCAGTGAAACTGCAAATCATAATGAAGAATTTCCTCTGCATGCTGCGGGTGTCTTTCTTTGCACTGCTTAAGCTGATTATTACAGGCCTCCAAGATTTGCAGATCGTTCACACTATACCGCTGCAGGACGAGCTGCAAAATATAGTCCTCCAGCATAAAGCGCAGTTCCTGCAATTCCCGAAAATCCGGCTGCGTAAGAATAAAGCTGAACAGGAGCGGCTTAAAGACAAAGGTATCATTCGCTTCCTTGGCAACGTACGTACCGTCGCCCCGTTTGCTCTCTACGACACCAAAGGCCGACAAAATCTTTATGGCTTCACGAATCGAGCTGCGGCTGACAGAAAACCGCCGCGCCAGTTCTGTTTCCGAAGGAAGCTTATCGCCTGGTGCAATCCGTTTCGCAATAAGAGCATCCTTTAAGATTGCAATGACATAATCAGCTGACGAGTGCACCTCCTGCGGCCCATACAAGAGCTTATCTTCGGTCTTATCAAATAAAGCCATGGGAACCCCCTCCTCTGCCACGTTGTACCCTCATTATACAATACAGACGTAGTTTAGGACAGCACCTGCATCATTCTGTTTTAAAAAAACTGCGCAGCCTCAATCATAAAAGACGCTACGCAGTACATTGCCCCAGTGGCGTACTTTTTCCGGATCACCCGGCCAGTACTCCGACAGGAGAGGCATAATTTCGTAATCTACAATTTCCATGAGCCATTCTTCCGAATATTCGGTCTGGCCACAGAAGTAGCCATGACCAATGCGATAGCCCCGGCCCAAATGGGGGTCTTCGGCAATTTCCTTATTCAAGTCTTTCACGCGCTCGATGAGGGCATGAAAGGTGTCGCTGTCAAAGTGCCGTTCATAGGCCCGGAAGCCGTCAGAGTCGAATTCCGGAATCAGTTCAAAGAAGCCAAAGCGGCGGCGCAGGACGTAATCGCGGATCGGTACGGTATCGGCCATACTCATCATACCGATAATATAAATATTCTTAGGTACAGAAAAGGGCATGCCGTTACAGGAAAGGGTTATCAGGGTGCCCCGGTACGCTTTTTCCACGAGCAGCATGAGTTCGCCAAAAATCTGGCCTACGTTGCCGCGGTTAATGTCATCAATGATAAAAAAGAACGATTTATTAGGCATGTTCGCTGCGCGCTGGCAAAACCGATAAAAAATACCGTATTGCAGCTCATAGCCTGCGCCTTGCGGTTTATAGCCGGCAACGAAGTCTTCGTATGTATAGTTTTCATGGAAATGGACAAATTCTATACGGCTATCATCCTGCTCCCGCATCATGGCGTAGGCAATACGCTTTGCCGTATAGGTTTTGCCAACACCCGGCGCCCCTTGAAGGATAATATTTTGCTTATGCTTTAAAAGGGAAATGAGCGTATCGAAGTGTCCCCGCGTCATGTAGACTTCCCGGATAAAATCATCCCGTGTATAGGGCTTGATGATCCGTTTATGATCTACCGGATTTTCTTCCCGTATGAGATCCATAATACACGTATACTCATTGCGCGATAACTTAAAGAGGTTCCCCTGGGGATTGGCAAAATATTCCATGTCCTTTAGTTCCGGTATATTTTCCAGGGTATGGAAATCGACAGGATGGACAAGGCCTTCAATTTTCTCCAGGTACAGGTTTTCCCCATCGCTTTCCTTGACAATTTTACCGATAGCCACGATTTTGCGCACAGGTATGGCTTCATAGCAGATGAGGAAGTCACCGCTTCGGGCTTCCAGGAAGTGATCGAAGATCCGCCGCTTATTCCCGTTTTCATTATATAGGGAAAAGCTCAGCGTTTCCCCTACATCGAGGGACGAAAAGCTCCAAATGACCGGATTGACACTAAACCACCAGGCCGCATGAGGGCCCTTGAGGACAGATACGTAAGCATAGAGGCTGACGCGGGACAGGTCGGTCTGTTGCAGGGCTTCTTCCAGCTCTGGCCGCAGCTTCCAAATATAGCCGCCTTCATGATCCTTTTCATCCCGTTTGCCCATGTAGAGAATCGGCCACCATTTAGCCTCTTCGTCGTCTGTATTGAGGACGTTGCAATCGGTCTTTTCTGCTACCCGTTTGGCCAGGGCTACAGAGCAGAAATTATAGAAATTTCTCGGTTCACCGTATTTATTGGATAATTGCCGACACGTTGCCATACCGCCATAATCGAGGAGACGGCGCATAACTTCCAGGCTGCTTTCTGTAAAAACGGCATCGTCCTGCAAGAGATCCAGCCAGTCTGCTACGGTCAATTCCGGCGAATAATCGATAGGCAGCCAGTCGCTGTCACTGCGGCCAATGCCTTTTTTCGAGTACACCCGGCTGATATAGCGGCAAAAATCGATGGTCAGCGTCCGTGCTTTCTTATCGGGCCAGCACTTATCCTGCAGCTGGCTGTGAAAGAGCTGCTGTAATTCCAGGTCGGCGCCTACGACGTCGCAAATTTCATCATACAGAGCGTAAGCGCCGATTAAATTACCGGCATGGGCGCCGCGGCGGGGAATAAAGGAGCTCCCCAATTCCTTAGCGACGACACGGCATTCGGAATAGTCGTAAATATAATACGTATCGGGATAGCGCAGCCAAAGGTAGATACTGATGGCGTTGAGTTTTTGGTAATGCTGTTTCCAAATACCTTCGCCGTATTCCCGGCGGATCTGTTCGGCAGCCTCCTGGAACTGCTCAACCCGTTCCGTCAGGTCCTTCTTTTCATCATAGAGACGGGAAAACATAGCCCGCGTAGCATCGCGGTTAACGGCGGCAAAGCCCCGCATGACGCCGCGGGGATAATAATTGACCGATGTGAGCAGGTCTTTGGTCTGCGCCGTAGCAGCGATGAACATTTCTTCAAAGTCCCGGGCCATAAAATCCCAATTGGTCTGAAAGCAATATACGGCCTCCCATTTGTATCGTTCGGCAGGCCAGCGCTGCTCAAAATCCCGCTTGTATTCTTTTAATATCGTTTGCAGTTTCTCCAGATCAATCATGGCTATCCTTCTTCCCCCAAGTGCCTTGGCAACGTATCTTTCTATGGGCTATTGTAGCATGTTTACAGGTAAAATTGAACGCTTTTTACAACACCCGGACCTTTAGCATTCTTTCAGCCTGTAGCCGGCACCCCAGACGGTTTCAATATAGATAGGATGCGACGGATCGGGCTCAATTTTTTCCCTGATGCGGTTGATGTGGACCATGACCGTCGCCGTATCACCTTCAGCATCATAGCCCCAAACCTTTTCAAAAAGACGCTCGCGGCTAAAGACGATGCCCTGATTGCGGGCCAGAAAGACGAGGAGTTCAAATTCCTTATGTGTCAGCGTGACCTCCTTAGGGCCGACAAAGACGCGATGCTTATCCGTTTCAATAGTAAGCTCCCCACAATGAATGACCGCCGCGTTGGCTGTCTGGGCACCGGCCGTCAGCCGTTCATACCGGGCTATGTGGGCCTTCACGCGGGCTACGAGCTCCATCGGACTAAAGGGCTTAATGATGTAATCATCGGCACCCAGTCCCAGGCCGCGGATCTTGTCGATGTCTTCCCGTTTGGCCGACACCATGAGGATGGGCACATCCTTCTCCGCCCGCAGACGGCGGCAGACTTCAAAGCCATCCAGACCGGGCAGCATAATATCCAACAGGACCAGGTCATAGTCCTGATGCAGGGCCCGGTCCAGTCCGTCCGTACCCGTTTCGGCAATATCGGCAGTAATGCCGGCAGCTTCAAGGAAATCCCGTTCCAGTTCGGCAATTTCCTGGTTATCTTCAATGATCAGTATCGTTTTCACTGTTTTTCGTCTCCTTTGCAAGGGGCAGGGTCATGCGAATCGTAAGGCCCCCTCCCGGTGTGGCTTCGGCCTTAATCGTACCCCCTAAGGCTTCCACAATCTGCTTGGTAATAGCCAGTCCCAGACCGCTGCCTTGTTTCACATCCGTCCGGGCCTTATCGGTACGATAAAAGCTGTCAAAGAGCAGGGGCAAGGCCTCGTCCGGTACGCCCCGGCCGTGATCGGCAAAGGCCAGGCTGGCCTGGCCGCCGCACTGCGTCAGGACAATGTCTACAGCCACGCGTTCACCTTCTTTATACTTCAGGCTGTTTTCCAAAAGATTTTCCACCACCCGTTGAAACTGCATCCGGTCCAGGGCTACCCAAAAGCCCCGGCCCGTATGGGACAGGCGGAGGTCTAAGCCGCGTTTTTCATAGTCGCCTGCACATTCACCCAGGAAATCTGCGAAGTACTCCTGTAAATCGACGACTTCTGTATGGAAGGGCACGCGGCCCAGTTCCAGTTTGGAAAAGAGAAAAAGACTGTCTACGAGCCGTTCCAGGGTGCAGGCACTACGGTACATGAGCTCCACGTAATGATGTTTCTTTTCCGGTGTCGCTGCAATACCTTCCAAAATGCCACAGGCATAGCCTTTAAGGAGCGTCAGCGGCGTCGACAAATCGTGGGAAATACCGGCAATGAGCTCGCGCCGGTTTTGTTCGTAGCGTTCCCGTTCTGCCCGGGAGCGCTGCAATTCCTGCCGCATGGCATCAAAGTCACGGCACGCTTCACCCAGTTCGTCGCCGGCCGTAACCTGCAGGGGTTCATCGAGATTGCCATTGCGAATGGCTGCCGAGGCCTGACGCAGCGCCGACAACGGTTCCAGAATCTGTCGTGATAAGAGGCGGGACAAATAAATGCCAAAGCCGAGAATCAATACCAGGGCCAGGCCTACCATAAAGAAAAGCACGCCGTGCAAAAGTCCCTTGGCTGTGCCCGGCCGGATACCGCCACGAGCCAGGAAGGGCACGTCACCGGCAGCGAAAATAGCCGTCCCCTGTGGTGCCGTATAGGTGAAATAAAAGCCTTCGTCGTTCCAAACCATGGCCGACGACTGACCGCCGCCTTTGCGGTATACCGCTTCCTGCAGGCGCAGGGCATTGGCGCCAGGCGTGCAATAAAGAACGTGTCCCTGGCGGACAATGGCTGTTTCAATGCCCAGGCTCTCGAGAACATGACAGTCATCCATGAGATCCTTGACTTTAGGTTTATCCATGTGGTCCAATTTATCAATATTGACTTTTAGTGAACTCACAGTGTACTGAATGGACATGGCCGGCCCTTTTTCGGGCCAGAGGGTCACCAGATTGCCATCAGGTCCGGCGGAAAAACGCAGGCCCTGCAAAATCAGGCCGGCGATCCCCATGAGGATACAGACAGGGATCACCACCATCATGACGTTGGCAAAAAGGAGCCGTTTACGCAGAGATATATCACGAATACGCATGGGCACCGCCTTCTTTCTTTTTCTTGTATATGCCTAGTATAGGCGATAGTTCTTAAGATTTCCTAAACAAAAGGTACCTTTCCTAAAGCGAAAAAAACGCATAATTTCGCGAATCTTATGCCCTCTGTTAGGTTCTGTTTAGATTTTACCGCTATACTGCAGGTGTAGTCAAAAAAAGTCTTCATTCACATACAGGAGGTACCATGATGGAACAGAAAAAATTAGACTCTCTCAAAGACACATTGCAACAGAAAGTATTTACCAAGAAACACCTGAAACAAGCCACGGCTGTCGTGGTGGTCTGTGCCATTATCGGCGGCGGTGCCGGCTGGTACCACGTACAGCAAAAGAAGGCCCACCATGCTGAAGTCGCCGCAGCACGCACGTCCATGATTGAAGCAGAAGCAACCAAAAATGGCCTGGCACTGCTCGACCCTGATACGATCAAGGAACGGGCAGCACAGGCCATTGGTAAAGACAGCTCTACCTTAACGTTTGCTGAAGTAAATCTGGAACTGCCCCGTCAGGGCGGTCCCGATCAGAAAGACCCTAAAGAAGGAAAGGAACACAAGGGACGCGAAAGAGATAGAAAAGGATCGCCGGACCAGGGCGGTCAGCAGGACCGTAAGGACGGCACGGCCGGCGCTTCGACACAGGCCAAACAGCCACAGGCTCCGGCTCAGAATACAGCCCAGACACCGGCAGCGCAGGCCGGCCAGCCACAAGCTCAGGCACAGCTTATGCATCCCCTCTACGCCGTACGCTGTAAAGATGGCAGCGTGACCTACCATATTCTTCTCGACGCCGTCACAGGCGACCCCGTCCGCGTCAGCATGAGCTAACCTATTAAGACTGTGACCCCTGATGATTGACTAGGATGTAGTAATCTTCTACGTGCAGGCACTGCGCTTCCGGCGTACCTAAGACGCGGCGCGCTTCGTCGAGATAGAGCGGCTGCACGACGACGATGACGCGCTGCGGGCTTTCCCAAAGTTCGCGCAATTCCTTACTGCCGTAATACATGCCCGTCCGGTCCGTATGGTACAGGCCATATTCCAGTTCGCCCATAAAGTTAGCCGCTGCAATGGGCCGGTCCAGGTAATAGACCAAGCCCGGCATAAATTTGCCGTACATGATAATCGGCGTTTTTTGATCCGGATCGAGTTCCTTCAAATCCTGGCTGACATAGTACGCCGTCTGGTGGTCGTGGATCTGGCCTTGTACCTGATGAGCACCGACGCCAAAGCCATAGGCCATACAGGAAAGAACCAGGAAGACAGCCAAAAAGCTGCGCCGCGAGCGCCAGATCCAGGCAGCTGCGATAGTCCCGAGCAAAAGCGAGGCGATGAGCAAACCGCCGTGCGTCACGAAGCCGGAAACGGTGAGGAAGTCCGTTCGCATAATATACGCGATGCCCGCAACGGTAAAGAGCAGGCACAGGATGCTGTTTGCCAGGAAGGAGTGGCAGAGCCAGCTGCCGGCGTGGCGGCACCGTTCCAGCGAGGCTGCTACGAGTATGGACAAGGGCAGCCAGCAGGGCATAATGTACGTCGGTAATTTCGAATCAGAAATGCTGTAGAAAAGATAAATCAGGCCTGCCCACAAGGCCAGAAGGCACAGGGCCTGCTTTTCCTTAGGGGACGACGGGCTGCGGAAAATACCGCGTTTGCTGAAAAAGGTAAGTAAGAAGCCTGTCCACGGCATGAAGCCCGCCAAAAGTACCGGTACGAAATAATACCACGGATGGAACCGTTCGTGCATGGTCGTAGCAAAACGCAGGAAATGTTCGCGAATAAAGAAGAAATAAAAAAATTCCGGATTACGCTGGCAGACGAGATAATACCAGGGCACAGCAATGACCAGAAAGAGCAAGATTCCCGGCAGGTAGAACAGGCGCAAAAAGAGGCGCGGCCGCCGCGTAAGCAGGACATACCAAAAGAGAATACCAAAGGGAAAGACGATGGCAATCAGCCCCTTCGTCAGCATGCCAAAGCCCATAGAGGCATAGAAAAGGAGCAAATACTTCTTCTTTTCTGTCCGTTCGAAGACATAGAACGAGGCCAGGCACGTGTTGACAAAGAACGTCAGGGCCATATCGAGAACGCCAATAGAAGAAACGATTAATTGCAAGGCCGTCGTTGCCAGGATGATACCGGCCATAATCCCTGTACGGCGGTTAAACATATAGCGGCCCAGCCAGGCTGCCACGAGGACATTACCGATGCCCGTTAAGGCCGGCAACACGCGGCCTGTAAATTCCTGAAAGCCAAAGAGCTTCATGGCCAGGGCCGTGATCCAATACTGGAAAATCGGCTTTTCAAAATACGGCATATAATCAAAATGGGGCGTCACATAATCGCCGGATAAAACCATTTCCATGGCTACCCGGTGATAGCGGCCTTCATCGAGCTCGATAAGATGATACGAACCCAAGTGTGCCACATACAACAAGATCAATGCCAGACACAACAAACCCAGTGTTGCCCGGCGGTGATGTCTAATAAAAGTTACCATTACCCTATCCTCCCACTGTACTAAAATGCAGTGGTTACAGTATACACAAAAGTTATAAACAAAAAATTAACAACTCCCAGTTACGCATCTTTTTTTCAAAAAATTACAAAGGGGGATCTGCCCATAGAGCAGGTCCCCCTCTTCTTTTTTCAATAAAACGCTGTCGCAGCGCCTATAGCTGCAGACCTTATTGTGCCCCTACCTTCTTATTCATGTTAATCCAGATGGGGAACAGGCAAACGCCCAAGGCAAAGGCCAGGAACAGGATAATGGCCCAATAATAGCTGCCCGTAAAGGTAACGATAAGCCCTACGAGGATTGGCACGATCGTACCGCCAATATTGCCCATGAAGTTCATGGCACCGGCTACGATGCCGACATCATCCTTCTGGGAAATGGCAGCCGGCATCATCCAAAAGGTGGCGCCAACCCATTTTTCACAGAACATGGCGAAGGACATGTAGACAATAGCCAGGGTAATCGTCGCAGCCGTGCTCAAAAGGTACATGGAAAGAGCCATGGCAATACCCAAGCCGGCCAGGGCGTATTTGACGACCTTGTTGGAATCATAGCCCTTGATGCGCAGCATATCGATCATGTAGCCGCCAAAGAAGGAGCCAATGACGCCACAGCCAAAGATGATGAATATCGAGCCGCCGACGGTCATGATATTAACCTTGAATACCTGGGATAAATACATAGGGCCCCAGGTCATGAGGCCATACCAGAAGCAGTCGTAGCAGACAAAGCCTAAGACCATGCCCCAGAAGGTCAGGCTGCGCAAATACCGCGGTAAGCCTAATGACGTACGGCCGCCGCTGGCCATCTGTTCACTTTCATATTCTTCCTTTAAGGCCTTGTCAATGTATTCCCGTTCGGCTGCATTGATCATGGTATTCGTATCCGGTGTCGTATGTACAAATTTATAACATACTAAGACAACAGCCATGGTTACAACACCGGCACCCATCAATGCGCCACGCCAGCCACCAAACCACGCCAGGAAGGCAATGATCAGCGGCCCGCCAATCGACGTCCCTAAGGCTGACCCGGCATCGACGATAGCCGCCCCGCGGGTCCGTTCATTTTTCGTCAGCCACACGGACTGCAGCTTGCTGCTGGCCGGATAGATCGGCGCTTCCGACGCACCTAACAAGGCGCGGACAATCATGAAGCCCGTACTGCCATTGAGGAAGCCCGTAATGATCTGAAAAATCCCCCAGAGCAGGCCAGATCCGAGAATCGTTTTCCCTGGTCCCAGGCGGTCAGCAATCCAGCCGGCCGGAATCTGCATGAGCGTATAGCCCCAGAAAAAAGCACTCAGAATAACGCCGACCATGGCAGGTCCAAATTGTAAATCTGCTTCGATGGCAGGCATACAAATCGAAATAACCGCCCGGTCTACATAGTTAACCGTACATAATGCGAGCAGAGAGCCAAAAACCATCCAGCGGACTTTCGTTGGCTTACTACCATACAAATCGTGTGTCATAATGCACACCCCCTATTTAAATTAGCCTGCAGGCTTACACGGCCACGTGCACACGCCCCCTTTCCCCGTTTTCTGCAAGCGTGAAACCCCATATCACTACATTAACTCTACATTCATTATAGACACCGGCCCCTATTCTGTCAACGAATATTTTACTTATTTATTCCCATTCTCTGCATAAAAAAGCAGGCCTCTTACGAGGCCTGCCAAAGGTACTGATTATTCTTCGATGTGTGCAATTGCTTTTGCCAGGTTTTTCTTCATTTCCAAGTTGCCCTGACGGGAAATCATGATGCGCTGTGCCTGCGGAGAACCTGCACCGTGCATGGATTCCGTACGGTAGCCAACAGCAGCTGTGCCGAGGCAGAGGTTTTCAATGAGGCGTAATACTTTCAGGCGGTTTTCTGTCGAAACGGCAGAGATGCCTTTCAGGTATTTATCAACATACGGCCCAATCTTGGAGTCGCGCAGGTCGATTTCAGACGGTGCTGTTACTACGAGACCGCCGGCAATATCTTCAGCCAGACGAACGATTTCATAGGGGAAACGCGTAACGTTCTGTTTGCAAACGTTAGCCAGCAGCATGTCGATGAGGTAGTTACCGGCTTTCGTCTTGGTGCCCAAAGCGGAGCAAGCAATGCCGCAGCCAAAGAGGGTTTCATTGAGGTGCTGCATTTCAATGATCTTGTCTTTGATGTGGGATGCGGAAGAGCAGCCGTTGTAATCAGCAGCCAGAGCAGCTGCGCCGATCAATACGTCACCTACGCCAACTTTACAGCCGCCGTAAGACTGACGATGGTAACCGGCAAAGCGTTCTACCATCATGCCGGCAAATTCAACTTCGCCGTTCAGGAAGATCTGGTCATTCGGGATGAATACGTTATCGAAAATAACCAGGGCTTCTGTGCCGCCGAATTCCGGGTTGCCCGTATCCATCGGTGCACCTTCCAGTTTACGCGTATCGCAGGACTGACGGCCAACGATCATGAAGATGCCTTCAGCATCGGTAGGACAGCAGAAGGAAATAGCGTAATCTTTATCAGCTTCACGCATGGAAATCGTCGGCATGACGATAACTTCGTGGGAGTTGATGAAGCCCGTCTGATGTGCTTTGGCACCACGAACAACGACGCCATCAGGACGACGTTCTACAACGTGCAGGTACATATCCGGATCATCCTGTGCATGCGGTGCTTTGCTGCGGTCACCCTTCGGGTCCGTCATAGCGCCGTCGACAGTGAAGTCGTTCTGCTGTACGCGCGTTAAGAACTTCTTGAAGTTTTCATGATAATGCGTACCATATTTCTGGTCGATTTCATAGGTTGTAGAGAATACGGCGTTCGAAGCATCCATACCTACACAACGCTGGAAGCAGGCTGCCGTCTTCTGGCCGAGGAGACGCTGCATTTTAACTTTGTTCATCAGATCCTGTGTGCTCTGATGGATATGGGTGAAACGGTTGATTTTTTCACCGGTAAGAGAGGACGTAGCCGTCATGAGATCTTCATATTCCGGTTTCTGAGCCAGATCATAGGTCATACGTACAGAGTTCAGAGACGGACGAAGAATCGGATCATCAACGACGTTTTCAACTTTCTTACCGAACATATATACCTGCAGGTTTAATTTACGCATGCTTTCGATATACTGTTCGCCAGTCATAAGTGCCATAATAGTAACCTCCTGTGGTCAACATGGTACGGGCGGACACAGAACCTGTGCCCGCTGCACCAACAACTGATTTAGAATTTGAGAATCATAGCCTTGCCGTCCGTTACAACGACGCCATCCTGATTCGTAACAACTGTACTATAAATGAGACGATGTTTTTCCGGAACCTTTTCAATCAGTTCGGCTGTACAGGTGATGGTATCTCCGATATGTACAGGAGCCTTAAACTTGAGTTCCTGCGAGCAATAAATTGGCGTGCCACCGTGAGCGGCCTTCGTCATCGTTGTAGAAATAATACCAGCACTGAGCATACCATGGGCAATACGGCCTTTAAACATGGTCTTCGATGCTTCTACTTCATTAACATGCATGGGGTTGAAGTCCCCTGTTACGCCGGCAAAGGCATAGACGTCACATTCACCGATGGTCTTGCCGAACGTGGTCTTGTCGCCAACTTTCATTTCATCATACGTTAATACATCACTCATCGTTTTTTACCTCTCTTTTTATGCTGCGTTTACTGTAAAAGTTGTCCAGAAATGATCAGTCTCTGAATCTGGTTAGAACCTTCATAAATCTGTGTGATCTTCGCATCACGCATGAGGCGTTCTACAGGGTATTCGCGAGTGTAGCCATAGCCGCCGAGAATCTGGACTGCATCCGTAGCGATGGACATAGCAGCATCTGTAGCATACATTTTAGCCATGCAGGATTCTTTCGTGCAAGGAAGTCCTTTTTCTTTGAGGGCAGCAGCGCGATATACCAGGAGACGGGCAGCATCGAGTTTCGTAGCCATGTCAGCGAGCATGAAAGCGATGGACTGGAATTTGCCAATCGTCTTGCCGAACTGTTCACGTTCTTTCGAATACTTGATAGCAGCTTCTAAGGCAGCGCCGGCAATACCGAGGCCCTGAGCAGCTACGCCGATACGGCCGCCGTCGAGACCCTGCATTGCAATTTTGAAGCCTTTGCCTTCTTCGCCGAGAAGATTTTCAACCGGAACTTTAACGTCCTGGAAAATCAGTTCCCGCGTTGCCGATGCGTGGATACCCATTTTATGTTCTTCTTTACCGAAGCTGAAACCTTCCATTCCCTTTTCAAGAATGAATGCGGAAATTCCTTTGGTTCCTTTGGATTTATCTGTCATAGCGAATACAACATAGATATCCGCTTCGCCACCATTGGTGATGAAGATTTTGGAACCGTTCAGGATGTAATGATCACCCTGTTTTACAGCGACGCTCTGCTGGCGGGCTGCATCGGAACCAGCATTCGGTTCCGTCAGGCCGAATGCACCGAGTTTCGTGCCTTCTGCTAACGGTGTAAGGTACTTTTTCTTCTGTTCTTCTGTACCGAATTTCCAGATAGGCCAAGCACAGAGGGAAATGCTGGAAGCATAACCGGCTGCTACTGCATCATCTACCTTGGAAAGTTCTTCGTTGGCAATAATGTAGCTCGTATAGCTGCCTTCACTGCCACCGTATTCTTCCGGGAAGAAAATGCCGCATAAGCCTAATTCCCCGATTTTGTCAAAAAGTTCACGAGAAAATTCTTCCTTTTCGTCCCGTTCATGGACGGTAGGTGCAATTTCCTTTTCCGCAAATTCACGTACTAACTTCTGAATGGCCTGTTGTTCTTCAGAAAATTCGAAATCCATAAAAAATACCTCCCCTAATTATACGCCTCATCAGGCATTTATTCAAAACTATTTTACTAGTTTTAACCTAGTATATACAAATTTCCCTTTACATAACGTTCGTATATGAGTTATAATTTGTATATACGTTTTTCAGCTATATTTTATCATTTTTTTGTGGAAATGGCAACACTCAGATACAAATTCATGCTATAATGCTAAGGTCTTAGTTTTACGTTATTTTTTATGCCTTACCACCAGTTCATTAGTTTTAATTTTCACGTAGTCTGCCATTTTTCCATAGATTTGCTAATCCGGACGACTCGGGGTGACACAAATTTATGGTATATTGCTGAACGTAATCATCTATTTTCTAGTACCAAAAAGGAGGTCCGTCAATAATGCCTTACGCGACACACAGGCCGACAGCCCGTGTCCTGGACATTCTTCAGTTGCTCGCAACGGCCAAAGATGGCTGCACGCTGACGGAAATTGCGACGGCTATTTCCGTACCGAAGAGCACGATTGTCCCCATCATCCGTACGCTATGTGAGCGCCGCTTTATTGCCCATCACGGTACCAACAAATATATCATCGGAATCAATTCTTTGATCGTTGGCTCCGCCTGCCTGCAAGATATGGACGTACTGGAATTGTTCAAGACGCAAATGAAGCGTATCGTCGCCGCTACGTCAGAAGCATCCCAGCTGGGTGTGCTGATCAACGGGGACGTACTTTACCTGGCCAAGGAAGAATCGCCGGAACCGATCCGCCTGATCTCGTTCGTTGGCAAGCGCCTGCCGGCGTATAGCACTGCCATTGGCAAGGCCCTGCTAAGTGAGTACCCCTTGGAAAGCATCAAAAAGCTCTATCCCCAAGGCCTGCAGCCTGTAACGGAACGTACCTGCACCGACTTTGACGCGTTATACGCCCAATGCCAGGCCGGCCGGGAACGCGGCTATTTTATGGATCAGGAAGAAATTTCTCCGGGCATCAATTGTTTTTCTGTTCCCTTGCAGTATAACGGCCACTATATTGCCGCCATGAGCGTCAGCATCCCGTCTTTCCGCTTAGACGACGCCAAGAAAGAACGCTGTATTGCCGCACTCAAGGACGCAAAAGAAAAAGTAGAACAGGCCTTTACGGAAATTAACGTCAGCGATATTGATTTCTTCGCCAAATCCTTCCAGGCCCAACCTTTATAAGGATACTAAAAGAAGCTGTACAAAAAAACGGGAAGCGTTTTTTTGTACAGCTTCTTTTAGCAAAAAATCCCCGGCTCATTGCGAACCGGGGATTTTCATATAATACATTATATAGCTTTTTGTCCTTCCCTGGCGTAGGGAGACTCCTTACCGGAGATAGCCACCGGACATAGCCGACGTAGCATATTTGCTGTAACGGGCCAGGTAGCCTTTCTTTTTCGGGAAGTCCGGCATCTTCCAGTTCTTCTTGCGTTCAGCAAGAATAGCTGCTACTTCTTCTGCCGTCTTCTTTTCGCCGCCAATACCGATCATGTTGATCTTACGGTTCGGAATGTCGATTTCGATCATATCGCCGTCTTCGAGCAGGGCGATCGGACCGCCTTCTACAGCTTCCGGAGATACGTGGCCAATAGCCGGGCCCTGTGTAGCGCCGGAGAAACGGCCGTCCGTAACCAAAGCAACCGTACCATCCAAACGTTCATCAAAAGCGATAGCGTCGGTCGTCATGAGGCTTTCAGGCATACCGGAGCCCTTAGGACCTTCGTAACGGATGAAGAGGATATCGCCCTGGTTGATTTTGCCTGTAATAATAGCCTGCTGACAGTCTTCTTCCGAGTTGAAGACGCGGGCCGGGCCAATGTGATGGAGCATATCCGGATTCTTAATAGCCGAGAATTTAACAACGCTGCCATCAGGAGCAATGTTGCCGTCGAGTACGGCCAAAGAACCGTATTTCTTCGAATTTTCCGGTTTATGGATAATGTCTTCCGGATCGATACCATAGGTCTTCAGATAGCCCAGGCCGCGTTCGAAGAAGTCGCTCTTCTGGATCATTTCCAGGTTTTCGCCCAACGTACGGCCGGTTACGGTCATAACGTTGAGATCCAGTTCGTCCTTCAGGTACATCTGGATCATGGGGATACCACCGGCATACCAGAGGAATTCCGTAATGTATTTGCCGCTCGGCTGTACATTCGTCAGATACTTAATGTTTTTGCCGATTTCGTCGAACATGCGCGGATGAATATCGATGCCTAATTCATGGGCAATGGCCGGAATGTGAATCGTCGCATTCGTGGAACCGCTGATTGCCTGGTGAACTTTAATGGCATTGATAAAAGCAGCCTTGGTCATGATTTTGGACGTCGTAATGCCTTTAGCTGCCAATTCCATGATCTTCTGGCCTGCCATACGGGCATAGCGCTGGCTTTCCATGAGCGTAGCCGGAACGACGGCGTTGCCCGGCAAAGCCATACCGAGGGCTTCCGACATGCACTGCATCGTGCTGGCTGTACCCATGAACTGGCAGGAACCACACGTCGGGCAACCGGTCAGTTTATAATCTCGCATTTCATCATGGCTGACGAGACCGCGTTTGTCACGGGCCGTAATCGGGCCAGCCAGGTCAGACGTGGTGCACCCCGGGCCGCTACGCATAGAACCGCCAGGAATGTGAATAACCGGCAGATCCAAACGGGCTGCTACTTCAAGGTGTGCAGGAACAGCCTTATCGCAGCTGGAAATCAGGACTACGCCATCCCAAGGGATAACATTGGCGTGAACTTCTACCATATCGGCAATGAGTTCACGGCTCGGCAGGATGTAGTTCATGCCGTCGTGACCCTGTGCCCAGCCATCGCACAAGTCGGTTACGTGGAAGTTTGCCGGTTTGCCACCGCTTTCAAATACACCGATGGCTGCCTGCTTTGCATATTTGTCCAAATGGACACTGCCAGGATGGCTTTCACCCCAGACATCGTCAATCAGAATCTGCGGTTTGCCAAGATCACCTTCAGAAAATTCGGTACCGAGCTTCAGCGCATCAGACTGAGCCCATACCTTACGTACATCTTTACATCTCTGTTCCATAGAATTTCCTCCTGTTTCCGTGGATAGGGAACTATATAAGTATCCGGGGATTGCTCTATTCAACCCCCGGATGCAGACAAAAGATTACAGGATCTTAGAACAAATCACCTTTTGCGTCAAAGGCCATCGGTTCCGGACCGCTGATTACTTCCATGTTCGGATTAGCTTCTACTTCAGGAAGGAGTGCTTCGGAAACATAGATTTCCTGTACTTCCATCGTGTTCTTAATACGAACGATCTTCGGAGCGTTTTTATCAGCTTTTGTAGCTGTCTTCAGGGCAACCTGAATAGCCAGTTTATCATTTTCTGTCCAGAGCGGAATCTTAACCATTTCCAAAATCGTGGACGTGACAGCGTTCGGATAAGCAGCAGCGTTGACGATCTTATCGACGCAGCGCTGTGTCGTTACGTCAGCCAGGCCGAGGCCGTTCGCGTTGCCGTGTGTTTCTTCCGTCAGGTCGAGGATGATGTTGCGGTCTGCACGGAATTCGCACTTCGACGGGAATTCACCATTCGGGCCAAAGGGAACGCCTGTTTCACGGGGCAGCATGTTGGATACGTTAGGATCCTGGCCGTCACCGCTGATGTTTTTGCCGATCTTATCGATGATCAGGAGGTCAGCATGTTTGATCATAATATGACCCATCAATTCTTTTGCTTTTTTCAGGTATTCCGGTTCTTTTTCGATGATTTCATCCGGTGTCAAAGCAACGATGGTGTGTGTCTGGTCAGCTGCATTTTCGAGCAAGCCTACGCCGCAGATGATCGGAGCGTTTTTCAGGATAACTTTACCATAGCGCTGAATGTTGGCAGCCATGTTGACGAAGCCCTGTTCGTGTACGCCTTCGGCACCATGCTGTTTGCCCATGCCTATAACAGCCATCTTCATGAGGCCGCTTTCATAAGGGCCAACGAACTGCGTATGTGCTTTAATACGGCCGAGCATGATAATGCCATCCGATTCAGCAGCGTATTTATCGATGAAAACAGGACGGCCATCGTCTGTCGTGCCGATCTGTTTTGTTTCCATCGTAGCGCGGATCGGGCAATCAATATAGTCTTCTACAACGCCATAGCCGTTAACCAGTTCCGTCTGGCCTTCAGCAGTAGCACCGCCGTGGCTGCCCATAGCCGGGAAAACGAACGGTTTGCCGCCCTTTTCTTTGACATAGGCAACGATGGTCTTGATGATCAATGCCGTATTGGATACGCCGCGGCTGCCGCAGGTAATGGCAATGGACATGCCCGGTTTAATCTTGGAAGCGATGACGTCGCGGTCGAGCTGTGCCCGGACAGCAGCAGGAATGTCTTCCACCTTAATATACGAAAGGTCAAAATTCTGACGTACCTTCGCCATCTTAGGGATGAATACATCTTTACACAAATTTGCAACTACGCCTGTTCCTTGTTTCATAACTAAACTCCTCCTATTCACTATAAACAGCGATATATTAACAATATTCTGCTTCACTGTTCTTCGCTAATTCGTATATGCATATTAGTATACATAAGCGAATTTCACATACTTTAATTTTACTAGTCTGTTCTATTATGTCAAGTAATTCACGTATAGTTTTTGCGCTTTTTACCGCAAGTATTTACTCTTTTTCCAGGCCTGGCAAAAACTCTGACTAGGCCCATAGCGCCGCTCTTGGCCGCGGCTGCTGAAAACGATTTCTCTTACTGTTATTTTATCACATTCTAGTGTCCCAGTCTATGAAAAAAGAGATATTTTTTTTAGCGTCATACAACCGCATAAAATAGGGATTTATCAAAAGTTTGTAATCATTTTTCACATATATTTCCGCCTTAACCAGTTGCAAAAAAAACAGAAAACAGATATATTAAACAGAGGAATATTACTTATGTTAAATATGTATTATTTAATTTTATTATACTCTGAGGTAAAGAAAGGATGACTCTCATGTACAGAAGTAAAGAAATACTCGGCCGGCCGGAATGGTCGTTCAACCGTAGCGTCTTCAAATCCATTGGCTACTCCGACGATGATTTGGAACGTCCCTTAATCGGCATTGCCAATTCATGGAACGAACTGGTCCCGGGCCACTACAATCTCCGCCAGATTTCCGAAGCCGTAAAAAAGGGGATTTACCGTGCCGGCGGCACAGCCTGTGAATTTGGCGTTATCGCCGGCTGCGACGGCACAGCCCAAGGCCATGCAGGCATGCACTACATCCTGCCTTCGCGTGATCTCATTGCCAACGATATCGAAACGATGGTAGAAATCCACCGCCTCGACGCCGTTGTCCTGCTCGGTTCGTGCGATAAGATCGTTCCAGGCATGCTCCTGGCAGCAGCCCGTCTCGACATTCCCGTAATCTTCATGGGCGGCGGCCCTATGCTCGGCGGGAAAAAGTTCGACGGCCGTAAATCGGATTTAACTTCTATGTCCGAAGGCCTGGGCATGCTCAAAGCCGGCAAGATCGATGAAACCACATTTAACAGCATGGAAGAAGTTTGCGGCCCTACGTGCGGTTCCTGTTCCTTCTATGGCTCTGCCAATACGATGAACTGCGTAGCCGAAGCCATGGGCCTTTCCCTGCCCGGTGTCGCTCTCATTCCGGCTGTCTACGCCGACCGTACGCGGGCGGCTGAACAGACTGGTGAAGCCATCGTAAACTTAACGCGCCAAGGCATTACGAGCCATAAGATTCTCACGAAGGAAGCTATCGAAAACGGCATCCGCGTTCTCATGGCCACAGGCGGTTCGACCAATGGTGTCCTGCACCTGACGGCTATGGCCCACGAACTGGGCATTGGCCACGAAGAAATGCTCAAGACCTTTGACACGCTCAGCGCTTCGACGCCGCTCGTAGCCAAAGTAAATCCTGCTTCCGAATACGATATGGAAGATTTCTACAAAGCCGGCGGCATCCCCAAGGTCATGACGGAAATCCTGCCGCTTCTCCACGAAGACTGCATTACCGTTACAGGCGGCACAGTAAAAGAAAATCTGGAACACTATATCTATAAATACGAATTCGATCCCAACGTCATCAAAACCATGGCGGATCCCTTCGAATCGCGCAAGGGCCTGGCCATTTTGCGTGGCAACCTGGCACCGGAAACGGGCGTTACCAAGCCGGCAGCCATCGATCCTTCCATTATGACCTTTACGGGCAGCGCTAAGTGCTACGACTCGGAAGAAGCCGCGGAAGAAGCCATTTTGAACGGCGAAATCGTCGCCGGTGACGTCGTCGTCATCCGCTACGAAGGCCCGAAAGGCGGCCCGGGTATGCGGGAAATGTTCAAAGCCATGAAGTACTTATATGGCCGCGGCCTGGCCAAGTCGACGGCCCTCGTCACAGACGGCCGCTTCTCCGGCACGAATAACGGCTGCTTTGTCGGCCACGTCTCGCCGGAAGCCGCTGACGGCGGACCGATCGCCCTGGTAGAAAATGGCGATAAGATCACGATCGATATTCCCAACAACCAGCTGACGCTCCACGTCTCTGATGAAGAATTACAGAAACGCCGGGAAAAATGGGTACGGCCTACACCGAAGTTTACCCACGGCTGGCTCGGCCTCTACTCCCGCATTGCCAAGTCGGCAGCTACAGGGGCCATTCTCGATTTAAACGACAGCGATAACTAAATACAGGTCTTTAAGACCGGGAAAGGGCAGGTGCGTTACAGTGCACCTGCCCTTTTACTATAAAAATAAGAGCGGCATCCGGTGGCTAACGGATACCGCTCTATGCGCGTGTTGTGTTGGGAACTACTAGTATCTGACAGGATATATCAGCTGTTTGCTTATTCCTGTACGCCTTCCGTTTTCTTCGGCAGGGTAAGCGTCAGGATAAAGCCAAAGGCCAGCATAGCAGCCAGGAAATATACACCGGCAAAGACGGACATGAACTGTGTCGTCAGCCAGCCAACGATGAACGGGCCAACGAAACCGCCCAGGTTACCTAAGGCGTTGATAACACCGACGCTGTCACCGGCAACCTTAGCCGGGAAGAGCATTGTCGGAATCGTCCAGAAAATACCGGATGCGCACTGCAGGAAGAGACCGCAGCCGCAGAGGAATGCAAAGGATACCCATGTGTTTTCTCTCAGGAACGCTGCTGCCAGGAAGCAAAGGGCAAAACCGAGCAACGGCAAGGCAACGTATTTTTTACGGTTGCCGCTCTTATCGGAAAGATGGCCGAATACATAGAGGCCGATCATGCAAGCGAAATAAGGAATCGTCGAAAGGAAGCCGATGCTGGTCATACCGGTCTGCGTGAGGTCACGCAGGATCGTCGGCAGCCACATAGCAAAGCCATAAATACCGGTCTGGTATGCGAAATAAATGAGAATCAGTTTCCACATGTTGACACTGCCGAGAATAGCAGAGAGCGTAGACGGTGTGTTGTCTTCACCGCTGATTTCGTTCTGTTCAGCAGCCAGGGTCGTTTCCAAATATTCCCGTTCTTCTTTGGAAATCCATTTAGCTTCCGACGGACGGTTGCTGATGAGCGGCCACCAAACGAAGATGAGGAGGAAGGAAACAGCACCTTCAACGAGGAATACAGAACGCCAGCCATAGGTCGTAACCAGCCAGCCGGAAACCGGTCCGGTAATGATGGACGCAATGGCGATGTTCATAATGAAGTACGAGTTAGCACGGCCACGTTCAGACTGGGGGAACCAATGGGCGATGATAACCAGAATAGCCGGCCAAACACCACCTTCGGCAACGCCGATGAGGAAACGCAGGACTAAAAGCTGCGTCGAGGTCTGAACGAACCCGAGGCTCGTACACATAATACTCCAGGCCAGGATAGAAATAGCAATGAACTTTTTCGCATTGCCCGTTTCCGCAATATGACCACCTGGTACCTGAAGAACCATATAACCAATAAAGAAAATGCCTGCAGCTAAACCGGAAAGAGTAGCTGTCATCTGCAGGGCTTCATTCATGCCACCAGCCATAGCGAAGCCAATGTTCGTGCGATCCATAAAGCCAAAAATATAAACCAGGATCGTCGGCGGAATAATACGGATCCAGCGTTTAGCCGGAATGTTTTGTAAATCTGCCATTTAAAACACATCCTTTGAAATAATAAATTGCATGACATGTTTCATCATACAGTACATCATAAAAAGTATAAAAGCATGTTATTCTAAATTAGAATTGATTATACTGTAGATTAGTAGCCACAAAGCATGCCCTTAGCGTCTACATTGTACTATACCAAGAAAATTTATCAACTAAATCTTTCCGAAAGATTTTAACAATCGCCTAGGTATAACGTTATATTTACGTTATATTTTATATAACAAATAAAAATAAAAAGAGCGATTGCTCTGTGACCGCAATCGCTCTCAACGCCTGTAATAGGCAAAATTATAGTACTATATTTTTTTCTTTGATTAATTCGTATATGGGAATGTCTTCCTATATTAGAACTATTTTGTAAATTTTCTTACTGCATGGTCCAGCCGCCATCTAAGACGATCTGCTGGCCCGTCATATAATCAGACGCAGGTGACGCGAGGAAAACGGCGGCACCGGCAATGTCACCTACTTCACCGAAGCGGCGCATAGGAATTTTACCGGTAATATGCTTATATACTTTTTCTTCACTCAAGGCGTCTTTATTAATATCCGTAATGACGTAGCCCGGACAAATAGCGTTGACCTGAATATTGTACCGGGCCCATTCCAATGCCAGCGCCTTGGTCATTTGCAGTACACCACCCTTGGCTACACAATAGGGCAATACCTGTTTTTCAGCTACCAGGCCCAGCATCGAGGCCAAATTGATGATTTTGCCGGACTTCTGCTGGATCATGTACTTGCCGGCTGCCTGGGTCACGAAGAACACGGATTTCATATCCATATCGATGACGCGGTCCCAATCGGCTTCTGTTAAATCTTCAGCTTTTTTGGTAATAGCACTGCCGGCGTTGTTGACCAGAATATCAATGCGGCCAAAGGCAGCTATTGTTTTTTCCATGAGCTGTGCTACTTCAGCGGCAACGGTGACATCCGTTTTTACGCCCAAACCCTTGACGCCATATTTTTCCATTTCTTTGGCTACAGCATCGCATTCATCCTGATGGCGGCTGACGACGACGACGTTGGCGCCGCTCTGGGCCAAGCCTTCGACGATTCCCTTGCCAATCCCTTTCGTACCACCTGTTACAATAGCCGTTTTACCGTTAAGCTGTAATTTATCAAACATGAAAATCACCTCTTCTGTTAGTCACAATACGCTGCGCCGTTGACATCCAGTATTTCACCGGAAATATATTTTGCTTTGTCGCTGGCTAAGAAAATAATGGCTTCACTAATGTCATTCGGTTCGCCGAACTTTCTGCCCAAGGGAATGGTCTTGACTAATTTGGCACACATTTTAGGATCCCATACATCGGTCATCTTCGTCGCAATCGGTCCCGGTGCGACAGCATTGACACGAATGCCATAGCGGGCCGCATACGTAGCGGCAGACACAGTAATATTGACAATAGCCGCTTTGCTGGCCGAATAGTCGACGCCGACAGCACCGGCACCGGTTTTGGCAGCAATCGAAGTCACGTTGACTACGTTCCCCTTCGTACCCGTGCGAATCATGGATTCAATGGCTTTCTGGTTCGTATATAGCGTACCAAAGGCGTTGATTTTCATGACGCGGTCCCAGCTTTCCGGCGTGACGCCGAGGAAGTTCATACCGCTCGTGCAGATACCGGCAATGTTGGCAAAAATGTCAATGTGACCGTATTCTTTTTCCGTAGCAGCGATCAGGGCATCTACATCAGCCGGCTTGCTGACATCACAGGCCATGACGCTGGCAGAAAAGCCATCCTTTTTCAAGGCGTCAGCACATTCTTCACATTCCGAAAGGACATTGCTGGAAATAACGCAATGAGCCCCTTCTTCACAGAATCTGCGGGCTGTCATGGCACCAATGCCACGGCCGCCGCCTGTTACTACTACAATTTTGTCTTTAAATTCATTCATCGTTATATACCCTCTTTTCCTTAATATCAGCAAATCCCGGCCATCATATAAAACTGAGATCCTGCTGTAAACCGGCTGTTTGATCGGCAATTTCGTGCTTGTGCTGCTGCAGCAGGGCCAATATTTCTGCCTGCTTTTCTTGCGTCGAACGGTAGATAGGCAGGCTGACGCTAATAGCCATAGTCTGCCGCGCTACCTGGACGGGCACGGAAATGCACTCAATATCCTTATTCACTTCTCCATTTTCTAAGGCATAGCCCTGCGTACGGATCGTGTCCAGCTGCGCCAGGAGCTCATCAATATTTTTCACCGTTTTCGGCGTGTATTGAATGAACGTGGCCGGACAAATGCGCCGCACTTCGTCATCACTGTAGCAGCTCAGCAGGCTTTTGCCCAGGCTCGTCGCATAGGCCCCCAGTGTCGCGCCAACAGAAGAATTGACGCAAATGGCCTGCTGTGGCTCCATCTTCGCAATATAGAGGACATCGGTTCCTTCGAGAATGCCTAACTGGCAAATCTCGTTGCAGGCATCGACGATCTCTTCCATATGAGCCTTTACAATATCGAGACAGCGCAGCGTACGCGTGTAGGCATAGCCCAGGCGAAAACAGCTTTTTCCCAATGTAAACAGGGAGTCTGTACACTGCAGGTAATCCTTTGCTGCCAAGGTCATGACGATCGGATGCAGGGTCCCTTTAGAAATCCCCGTTTGGCGCGATAAGTCTGTAAAAGAAATACCCCCTTCATACTTATATGCCGTTTCCAGTATATTCAGTACGCGCAGGGTGGGATTGTGTAATTTATCAGGATCCATAGGCTGTCCTCTTTCGTTCGAATACTCAATTTAAGTTCGTATATGTTAACTATAGGATTAGATTATCATAATCATTGCATAAAGTCAATTAAAATCAAGTATGTGACGATTTTAACATACGTTAGAGCCCACCTATATAAAATATGCATAAAAGCCGGCCTGGCTTAGGTCCAGACCGGCTCGTGTAACGTGCTTATGCTTCTGAATAATCGAATATCTTGCCAGGGTTCAAAATCAGTTTCGGATCGAGAGCCTTTTTGATGGCCTTCATCATACCTAATTCTACAGGGTCTGTAAATTTCTTCATTTCCTGTATCTTGCGGCAGCCAATACCATGTTCGCCGGATAAACAACCGCCTAAGCTGTACACGAAGCTGTACAGTGTATCATGGTACTTGGGAGTGATTTCATTCCATTTTTCCAAGGGCATATCCATCTTCAAGGCATTGACGTGAATATTGCCGTCACCAATATGGGCCGACGTCGTCGTAGCAATGCCGTATTGCTTTTCAATTTCCGGCAGCTTGGCCATCAGTTCCCCAATCTTATCGACCGGAACGACGATATCTTCTGCCAGGAAGACAAGGCTGTCATTACGGGCCGCTTCGCCAATATTATAGCGGGCGCCCCAAATGCGGTCGTCTGCTACGAGGGATTCAACAGCACCGTTCTTTTCGCAGATTTCGTCAGCCGTAGCTACGCGGTTATCCAGGTCATCCTGATCATACGAATCGATTGTGACGATAATGTAGTTGCCCTGATCCTTAGAATATGGCAAATCGATCTTCATGTACCGTTCTTCGCTTTGAATCCCCTTATTATCGAGGAATTCAATAGCTGTCGGCTGTACGCCGGCCTTCAAGAGCTGATTAGGAACAGCCAGGGCTTTCATTTCATCCTGGAAAATAGCGACCATGTCGAAATGATACGGAGCAACAGGACGCAGCTTCAAGCAAAGCATGGTAATAATGCCGAGTGTCCCTTCAGAGCCGCAAATGAGTTTTTCCAGTGCATACCCTGTCGTATTCTTTTGCAGCCGTTTGCCAACCTTTGTGATTTCACCAGTCGGCGTAACCATTTCGATCCAGTAGACCTGATCCCGTGTTGTCCCGTATTTGACAACGCGGCTGCCGCCGGCGTTCGTCGCTACGTTACCGCCGATTTCACTAGACGCCTTCGAGCTGGGATCGCCGGCATAATATAAGCCCGCTTCTTTGGCCGCTGCCTGGACGGCTGTCGTAACAGCACCGGCTTCGACGATCATGTAAAGGGCATCTTTATTGACTTCAATAATCTTATTCATCTTTTCCAGGCAAAGGACAATACCATTGTATACGGGAATGGCCTGGGCCGCCAGGCTGCTGCCGCCACCGCGCGGCGTAACAGGCACGACGTATTCATTGGCCAGCTTCATAATACCGGCAACCTGTTCCGTCGTTTCCGGAAAAACGACTACTTCCGGCGTATGAAAATAAATGGGATTTGTTTCTTCGTCCGTCTTATACGTATCCAGTTTTTCCGGATCCGTCGTCATGTTGTGCTTGCCTAACAAAGCATATAACTTTTCAATCAATTCCGGTGTAACTTTGTTGTACTTTGGCATACTCATACCCTCCTGACTCGTACAGTCCCGGCACGCCGGAGCTGCGCAAACAACCTGCAACTGTATCACTTCCGATTAATTCTTACATACTAATATATTAGTATTCTCAGTATAGGTTGTCAATATGATATGAATTTATCGTATGGCTGATGGCTAGGCTATGACTTTATCGTGCCATCCAGCCGCCGTCGACGAGCATGACGCTGCCATGTACATAAGACGCTGCCGGCGAGGCGAGAAAGACCGTCATACCGCCGATTTCATCGGGATCGCCATACCGTTTGGCCGGAATGCGGTCCAAAATCTGGCTGTTGCGTACAGGATTCTGCTGCAGGGCCGTATTCATATCCGTATCGAAGTAGCCCGGTGCAATGGCGTTGACGTTGACATTTTTTTCTGCCCATTCGTTGGCCAGCGCTTTTGTCAGCTGGGCAATACCGCCTTTAGCTGCTGCATAGGCCGGAATCGTATAGCCGCCGGAAAAAGCCAACAGAGACGCCACATTGATGATTTTACCGCCGCCGCGGGCGATCATGCGCTTGCCAAAAGCCTGGCACATGAGGAACGTAGCCCGAGGTGTACCTGCAGCATGAGATCCCAGTCTTCAATGGGAAATTCCGTACACGGATGGCGCCGCTGAATACCGGCGTTGTTGACGAGAATATCTACAGGGCCATAGGTGTTTTCCAGTGTTTCTGCCAGCTCTTCTACTGAATTGAGCGTTGCCAGATCGAGTCCATAAGGATAGCATTTCCGGCCCCATGCTTCTACGCGGCGCTTGGTTTCTGCGCATTCATTTTTCCGCTGAATAGAAATGATGTCTGCACCGGCCCTGGCCAATGCAACGGCCATAGCCTGGCCTAAGCCGCGGCTGCCACCGGTGACGAGGGCCAGCTTGCCCTCTAAAGAAAAGTTTGAAAGATCCATATTACCTGCCTCCTTATAAAAAACAAACGGCCCTATCCAGATGGACAGAGCCGTTTGCCTATGTTACAGCCCTACAGACATCACTCTGTCAAGCTGTATGTAATTTAACTTATTTTGCTTCGTTTTCAATAGCGCTGTAGTCAACTTTCTTGCCATAGATGTTGTTGAGAACATGGCAGATAACAGCACCAATGAATACGCTGACACCGATGAGGAGAAGACCATACTGGAATTCGCCTGTAGCGTCACGAACCATACCAACAGCCGTCGGGCCAAAGAAACCGCCGAGGTTACCAATGGAGTTGATAACAGCGATACCTGTAGCAGCAGCCGTACCGGTAAGGAACTGAGCAGGAATTGTCCAGAACAGAGGAATAGCCGAGAACATGCCGCCGCAGCCTAAGCATACGCAGATCATGGTCGGGATCGTACCTGTTACGAACAAGCTGGAGCAAAGAGCGATAGCGCCAACCATCAGGGCGAAGGTAAGATGCCATTTACGTTCCTGATGTTTCTGGGAGCTCCAACCAAGGAGAAGGATGCAGCAGAAAGCTGTTACGAACGGTAATGCGCCGATGAAACCGATTTCGACCGGAGTCATGCCGGACCACTGTTTGAGCATCTGCGGGATCCACATGTTGATACCATAAACGCCTTCGCAAATAGCGAGGAAGTAAGCAATACCAAGGGCCAATACAGCCGGATGTGTCAGAGCCTTGCCAATCGTGTAGTCTTCGTTAGCGCCTTTAATAGCAGCAGCTTCCGTAGCCAGACGATTCATGAGCCATGTACGTTCTTCTTCTGTCAGCCACTGTGCATCGGCCGGTTTGTCTGTCAGGTAGTAGAGGGTTACGATACCAAAGATAATGGTCGGAACACCTTCTACGAGGAACAGCCAACGCCAACCGGAATACCCCATAACGCCGTCGAGGGCGGAAATGAGGAAGCCAGAGAGCAAGGAACCGAAGATCAAAGCAACAGGCTGAGCGAGGTTGAAGCGGGAAAGAGCGCCTGCACGATATTTGTTCGGGAACCATTCGCCGATGAAGTAAATAACGCCAGGATAGAAACCAGCTTCAGAAGCACCAAGTAAGAAACGCATTACGAGGAAGCTTGTAGTACCGTTGATGAGGCACATGAGAGCTGCTACAGCACCCCAGGTAACCATGATACGGGCAATCCAGCGACGGGCACCGAATTTAGCCAAGCACAGGTTGGAAGGAACTTCGAAAATAAAATAGCCGATAAAGAACAGGCCTGCACCAAAGCCGAAGGTCGATGCTGTGAGCCCTAATTCAGGAGACATCTGAAGACCGGCAAAGCCCAAGTTCGTTCTATCAATGTAGCAAAGGACGAACATGAAGAGCAAATACGGTAAAAGTCGCCACGAGCATTTGCTCATACAAGATTTTTCAATAGCCAATTCGTTAGACAAAATAGCCACCTCCACAAAATTCGAACAATTTCTATTGGAACGGCAACCACAGCCATTCCGATATGCACATTGCTGAATCAGAAGGTTCAGAGTAAGTATTCGTTTTTAATCGAATAATAAGGTCATGAACAGATGTACCACTTTCACCTCTCTTTCTGTCATACGTACTCTGCTTCTGACGCTCTGTGTGATCCACGATATGTACGATAACATATCGCATGACACTAGTATCCCAAACTATGCAACCAACACGCGTCTTTTTTCACTTTCTTGCTTTCTCTTATACGTTCATCAGGACTCATTGTATCGCCACGAAGTAATGAGTTCTCATATAAGAAACACGTTGCATATTCGAATGCTCTAGTGACTTAATTATACGTTTTTCCTTATACAACGTCAATATTCACAAGGCATATTTCCTGTGCATTTTAGTAATTCGCAACGTCAGTAGACTAACTATGCGTTTTAAACATCCATGTTCTTCGCGGAACGTTCTTTTTGCACGACAGCCCATTTACTGCGGATGGCCTGGAGGATCCGAGCCACCAGATCCTCCGGGTCTACATCCCAGTAATCAACGTTAAATCCCGAAACAACGACAGAATTCGGGAATTCTTTAGCCTTCAGGCAGCCGGCCGGACAGGCGTTGAGTAGCAGCGACACATCCCACTTAGGCAAGGTCCTGCTGATCAGACGAAACTCCATATCCGGCGCAGCGGCAATAAGCTTCTTAAACAGGGTTGGCGTTTCAATAAAGGGATTACAGTTACCGCAAAATTTTACACCAACAATCATGATAGACCTCAGTCTTCCGTTTTCACACCGGCAATGGCCAGGGCAGCTTTCTTCTTAGCGTCCAGGT
>NZ_JAQDBC010000019.1:44349-48050 GCF_027681725.1 Caecibacter sp. AF58-12pH5A
CAGATCAATATACTATTTAAATACAGCCAAGAAAAAAAATAAGAATTATCTTATCATTCTTCACTCGTACCGTTGGGTATTTTCCCTAATATAGCGTTTACAACGACAACAAGCCGTACGCTCAGGCAGAATATGCCTGAACGTACGGCTTGTTGCATAAGCAGAATAAGGTGGAAACATATAGTAAAAAGAGGAGTAAACTAAGTCAGGTCTTACTGATACAGGGCATAAAGTTCCTTAAAGGCCTTCATGGAGCGTTTGATCATATCCGGATCTACGCAGTAGGATACGCGATTGTATCCGGGGCAGCCAAATTCATCACCCGGTACGACGAGGAGGTTGAATTTCTTGGCATTTTCTGTGAACTGATTGGAATTGCCATCCGGTGCTTTCAGGAACAGGTAAAAAGCGCCCGACGGATATACGCAATCATAGCCGATTTCGGTGAGACCATTATAGAGGAGTTTGCGATTGGCATCATAAATGCCTACATCGCCGGTCTGGCCTGTGCATTTACCTACGACCTTCTGGTACAGGTTCGGGGCGCAGACAAAGCCCATAGAGCGGCCGGCACCACACACGGTCGTAAATAATTCTTTGGACCCTGCGACTTCATCCGGAATGAGGATATAACCTACACGGTTGCCTGGCAGGCTCAACGATTTACTATAGGAATAGCACACGATCGTATTGGCGTAGAATTTAGGTACGTACAAGATGGGGAGCCCATCATAGATAATTTCACGATAGGGTTCATCGGAAATAAGATAAATGGGATGACCCAATTGGGCTGACTTTTCCTTTAACAAATTACCCAATCCGGCCAGCGTTTCGGCTGAGTATACCGTACCGGACGGATTATTCGGCGTATTGATGATTACGGCCTTCGTCTTCACCGTCAGGGCTGCTGCCAGCTTTTCAAGATCCAGCTGGAAATGTTCCGTATCAGGCGGTACCATGACCAGCTTGCCACCGGCGTTATTGATAAACACGCGGTATTCCGGGAAGAACGGCGCAATGACGACGATTTCATCGCCTTCTTCTTCTACGAGGCTCTTAAGCGTAATCGCCAGGGATGCCGAAGCGCCACAGGTCATATAGAAGTTTGCTCCTTTGACACCGGCATCATACGTTTTATTCATATAATCAGCCAGGCTCTGCCGTACTTCCGGATCACCCGGTGCCGGCGTATAGCCATTGATTTCTACAGAGGTGCACGTATTCAAAAGATCGATGATCGTTTCTTTTACGCAATCCGGTGCCGGTACGGTCGGGTTGCCAATACTAAAATCAAATACGTTTTCTTTACCGACAATTTTGGCCTGTTCCTGTCCATAATCAAACAGAGAACGGATGGCAGAACGTTTATTGCCTAATTCAAACATTTTTGTTGCTACCATAACAAATGCCTCCTTGCATTCCTATTTCATGCATCTTTAAAATTGCATAATTTCTTTATATAATTCAGAAATCCGCGTCGTCGCAGCGAGTGTACATTGCAACATGTCCGCTCTCGATTCCGGCGTAATCCGGGCCTTAGGCACGCTCACGCTGACGGCGGCTACGACCTTACCGGGTGACGCAAACACAGGTGCGGCGATACAGTATAATCCCAGGCTAAATTCTTCATCATCTAAATAGTATCCTTGTGTGCGGGCTTGCTGAATTGTAGTGTAGAGGTGTTCGAAGTTGGGCTGCATCTGTCCCTCCGGACAGGCTGGTATATATTCCATAATGTCCTGAATCTCTTCCTTAGACAAATGGGACAAGAGACAGCGCCCCAAGCCGGTGCACCACAGAGGATACCGTTTTCCTAAGATAAAATTGGGCCGTAACAGACGATCTGTATCTACCTTGGCGAGGTACTCCAGCTCGCTGCCGACGCGAATTCCTAAATTAACCGTTTCATGTGTTTTCCCTTGGAGCCATGCTAATTCTTTTTTCGTCTGATCAAGCCACTGTGGTGTATATCGTAATGCCGTATGAATACGGAGCAAGCGCAGGGACAGCCTATATTTTTTACTTTTAGGATTCTGGATAATAAGGCCCATGAATTCCATCGTATTTACCAACCGCTGTATGGTACTTTCAGGCTGTCCTGTCATGGTACTGAAATCGCCAATACCATACTCATCGTCATCCGATTGAAAACAATCCAACAGGGCCATATTCTTGATTAAAGAACTATTATAACTCATCATATGTACCTATTTTCTATTACACACGTCATATAAGGACTGGCTGATATACGCTCAGTCTTCCGTTTTCACACCGGCAATGGCCAGGGCAGCTTTCTTCTTAGCGTCCAGGTTAGCCAGCTTCGAATACATAACTTCCTGGGCCTGCGGGCTGCCGGCACCATGCATGCTTTCTACCAGCGCCGTACCACCGGTCATGACTTCGATCAGACGGGCTACGCGCATGCGGTCTGCCGTCGATACGCCGTCGACGCCTTTGAAGTATTTATCTACGTATTTGCCGATTTCCGGGCTTTCCAAATCAGCCTGGCTCGGCATCGTTGCGATGAAGCCGCCGGCAATATCCTGGGCCAGACGGTCGATTTCATAAATGTAGCGCGTAACGTTGTGCTTGCTTACGTTTGCCAGCAGCATGTTGACGAAATACTGGCCGCTCGGCAGCTGTACCCCTTCAGCAGAGCAGGCAATGGAACAGGCATAGAGTGTTTCCGTCAGGTGGATCATTTCGTTGATCTTGCTCTTAATGTGGCTGGCTTTCGAATAGCCGTTCATGTCGGCCATAACCGCTGCGGCACCGATGACGATATCCGATACGCCGCCCTTGCAGCCGCCGTAGTTCTGACGGTGGTAGCTGGCAAAGCGCGTAACCAGCATGCCCGCAAAGTCTACTTCGCCGCACATAAATACGCGTTCCCACGGTACGAAGACGTCGTTCAGGACGGTCAGGCATTCGCCGCCGACGATCCCGTACTTGGCATTGCCCTGATCGATGTCGCCTTCCAGTTTACGGCCATCATTGCTCTGGCGGCCAAAAATGTGCAGTACCCCCGGTGCGTCTACCGGCAAAGCACAGCATACGGCATAATCTTCGTCGCCCGGTTTCAGGCTCATGGTCGGCATGATCAGCATTTCATGGCTGTTTACCATGCCCGTCATGTGGGCCTTGGCACCGCGGATGACGATACCTTTATCGTTCTTTTCTACAACGTGTACGAAGAGATCCGGATCGGACTGCTGGCTCGGCCGTTTGCTGCGGTCCCCCTTCGGGTCCGTCATAGCGCCGGCTACCATATGGTCCGTTTCCTGGATGTATTCGAGGAATTTCTTGAAGCGTTCATGATACTGCGTGCCATATTTCTGGTCCATTTCATAGGTCGTGCTGTACGTTGCGTTCATGGCATCAAAGCCAACGCAGCGCTGGTAGCATGTACCGGTCTTTAAGGACAGCATGCGCAGCATTTTTACTTTTTTAACCAGGTCTTCTACGCTCTGATGAATGTGCGTGAAGCGGTTGATCTTTTTGCCCGTCAGATGGGACGTAGCCGTCATCAGGTTTTCGTAAGCCGGATTCCAGGCCATATCGTACGTAACAGCCGCGGAATTCACGTGGCCGCGGATGAACGGATGGTCCGGTACTTCTGCTGCCGGAATCCGCTTACCCTGCAGATAAACGACGATATTGCGTTTCTTCAGGCTTTCCTTGTATTCTTTCCCTGTCATCAT